>JAJFMS010000711.1 GCA_020696885.1 Armatimonadota bacterium
GTGAGCGGCGCGATCCCCTGGGCCTTGATCTTCTCGCCCAGGGTCAGCAGCTCGTCGTAGGTCTGCGGGGGCTGCCAGCCGTGCTTCTCGAACAGGTCGACGTTGTACCACCAGCCGTTCAGGTTCAGGTAGTACGGCAGCAGGTAGGTCTGCCCCTCGTATTCTCCCAGCTTCAGCACCTCGGCGACGAAGGTGTCGCGCCAGGTGCCGGTCTCGCCGTAGGCGGTGGTGAGGAGCACGTCGTCCAGCGGGAGGACCTGGTGCTCGTAGATGAGGGCGTAGTTGTCCATCCCCCACCCCGGGAACGCCAGCGCGGGCGGGGTGCCGGCGATGAAGCGCGGCCGAAGCTGATCCCAGATGCGCGGATCGCCCTTCAGGTCGATCTTGACTCCCGGGTGGGTGCCTTCGTATTCCTTCGCCGCACGCTCGTAGAAGTCGATGCCGTAGCCTCCCTGGAACGCGCGCACCTCCAGCTCGCCGGTACGCCTCTCGGCGGCGGCATCCTGGGCGGACTCTCGGATCGGGTGCACGCAGCCGGCGCAGGCGAGCGCCGCGGCAACGCCGGCAATCCATCGACTTCGAAGACGAACGGTCAAAGGTGTGGTTTCCAGTTGCGGCGCATGCCAGGCCGTCAGGAGGCTTCCCAGCGGTCCAGCACGCGCCGTCCGACTTCACTATCTGGCCCGCGCCCGGTGAGCCGCAGCAGGACCTCGCCGAGGCCCTCGTCCCGCAGCGACTGCTGGATGCTGGCCGCGCCCGGGTCGTCCGGCGGATCGAAGCGCAGGGCGGCCACGATCCCCTGGATGATATGCTCCGGCTCCACGTCCCAGTCAAGGCAGGTCATGGCAGCGCCGATCAGCCGATCGTCGGGACGCAGCTTCCGCACCGGGTCGCGCCCCACGCGGAGCACGGTGTCGCCCAGGGCCGGGTTCTCGAACCGTCGGATCAGGTCCGCACGATGGGCGGCGATCTCCTCCCGGGTGAAGCCGTGTTTCCGCACCAGGGCCTCGCCGGACTCCCGCATCGCCCCTTCGACCACCTCGCGTACGGCGCCGTCCCCCATCGCTTCGTGGATGTATTGGTGGCCGCGCTGGTAGCCCAGGTACGCGGCAATCGCATGGCCGAGGTTGTGGACGTACAGCTTCCGCTCCACGTAAGCGGAGAAGTGGTCCACGGCGCGGATGGCCGAGATGGCCGGGATCGCGCCGACAAAGCCGGTGCTGTCCACCGGCAGGACCGCATAGTCCTCCGCGACCACCAGCAGCGGATCGCCGCCGCGGACCTCGTCGCTGAGCACCGGCACCATCCGGCTGACCACGCTTTCCACCAACCCCACGGTGCGCAGCCGCTCCTCCGACACGGACTTCCCGAGCAGCCCCCGCAGGAGATCCGAGCAGTTGAGCTGGTTCTCGCAGAGGATCACGTCCAGCGGGCCTTCCCGCTCATTGATGCCAGCGGCGAGGGCAGGCACCAGGTGCGGCAGCACCGGCACGCCCACCGCCGTACAGGCGAAAGCGCACCGGGCTAGCTCCCGGGCCACGGCCGCCAGGTCACGGCCATCCACCGCCCGGACCGGAGAGACCATGAGGGTCTCGAACCGATCCGGGCCGGCGAGGCGCAGGGTGTAAGCTCGCCGCTCGTTGAGAGCGGCGAGCACTGCGGGGACGACGTCGACGAACACCACTTCGTACCCGGCTTCAGTGAAGATCTGCCCCATGAAGCCGCGGCCGATGTTCCCCGCGCCAAATTGAACGACTGTTTCCACTCGCTAACAGATGTGCGCGCCCTGCGTCTCGACGTAGACCGCATAGAGCGACTGACCTGCAGTGATGAACAGCCGGTTCCGCTTGGCGCCGCCGAAGCAGACGTTGCTGCCGATCTCCGGGAGGGCGATCCGGCCGATCCGCACGCCGTCCGGCGCGAAGATCTGCACGCCGTCGTAGCCATCGCCGACCCAACCGGACGAAGCCCAGATGTTGCCGTCCACGTCCGCCCGGATCCCGTCCGCAAAGCCTTCCTTGCCGTCCATCGCCATCGAGGTGAACTCGCGGCCCTTGCTGAGCCGCTTCCCCTCGATCACGTCGAACACCTGGATGTTGCGCTTCGCTTCGTCGTAGTGCGACTTGCCGGTGTCCGCGACGTACAGCTTGTCGTACTTCGGCGAGAAGCAGAGCCCGTTCGGCTTGAACGGCTCGTCGGTCATCTTCTCGATCTTGCCGGACTTGCCGTCGATGCGGTAGACCGCTTCCTTCAGCTCCAGCTTCTGCTTGCGGCCCTCGTAGTAGCCGTGGTGGCCGTAGCCCGGGTCCGTGAACCAGATGGAGCCGTCCGGGTGCGCCACGCCGTCGTTCGGCCCGTTCAGCCGTTTCCCGTCGTACCGCTCCGCCAGCACGGTCATCGAGCCGTCGTATTCGTAGCGGACGACGCGGCCCTCCAGGTGCTCGAAGGAGATCTGGCGACCCTGGTAATCGAACGTGTTGCCGTTGCTGTTGCCCGAATGATGCCGCAGGATGCTCACGTGGTCGTCATCGTCCAGCCAGCGCATCTGCCGGTTGTTCGGGATGTCGCTCCACACCAGGTAGCGGCCCACGCCGTTCCACGCCGGGCCTTCCGCCCACATCATCCCGGTGTGCAAGCGCTTGATCGGGGTGTTGCCGATCTTGTAGCCGGCAAAGCGCTTGTCGATGACGATGACGTCCGGGTCCGGGTACGGACTGGGCGGAGCGTTGGGGCCGAAGTCGCGGGCGGCATACGCGGCGGTGCCGCTCAGTGCGGCGGCGGCTCCGGCGAGGGCGGCGGAGCCCAGGAAGGCCCGCCGGCCCAGCTTCTGGGCGGCGGACGGCGGCACGGCAGCTTCGCCGTGGATCGATTCGTCGGTTTTCATAGGTCGATCGGAGCAGAAAGGGAGAGCGCCCGGGGCCGGCCCGGCCGGAAAGTGGTGGATGGAGCCCGATGCGCGTGCGAGATGAAGGTCGGGCCAGGAGGTTCTTCAAGCGGGCTGGCCGGATGTCCTCCCCTGGATCACCCTTAGCGAGCCGCCGCGACCATGATGACCGCCTTGGCACGATTGCCGCGGAGTCCCGGAGGTATCCGGGCACGGCTTCTCGTCCGCAGTCACTGTTCTCGGTAGGTGCTGCCCGGATGGCTCCGGGACTGCCCTGAACTGCGCGTCGGGGCCAGGAAGTGCTTTCGGCTGATTGACAGGAGTCCCGCTGTCAGGCGGGCGAGCGAGCACCCTACGCTGGCCTTACTAAAGGCCGGCCTGACAGCCGGACTCCTGTCAAAGTGGCGTTGGGTGAGCACAAGGACGGAAACGGATTTCATCCCTCGCGGGTGATGGCCCGATCATCGCGAGCTCCGGGCAATCGCCCGACTTCGGGCACCGTCAGCCTACGAAAGCGGCTCAAATCACGCTCTACTCGCCCCACTCGCTGCGGATCTTGACTCCGATGGCCGGATCGCGCATCGCGGCGGTGGCAAGCTGCACCGTCCGGGCGCCTGCGGCGAGGTAGCCGCGTACGCGGTCCGCGGTGGAGATGCCGCCGACCCCGGTGATCTCAAGGCGCTCATT
>JAJFMS010000712.1 GCA_020696885.1 Armatimonadota bacterium
GTAGCCGACGCTGGTGCCGAACACGGTGAGCACCGGGATCACCGCGTTCTTCCCCGCGTGCCGGGCCACGGTGCTTGCCCAGCTCAACCCCTTAGCGCGGGCGGTGCGCACGTAGTCCTGCCCCAGCGCCTCCAGGAACGACGCCCGCGTCATCCGCGCCACCAGGGCGCTGGGCCGCGTGCCGAGCGCGATGGCGGGCAGGATGAGGTGCCACCACTGGTCGTGGTAGGTCACCGGAAACCAGCGCAGCCGCAGGGAGAACACGAGCACTAGGAGCGGCAGCATCACGAACGCCGGCACCGAGACCCCGGCCAGCGAGAGAGACGTGGCCAGCCGATCGACCCAGGTGCCGGGCCGAAGCGCCGCCGCCAGGCCCAGGGGGACGCCCGCCAGCAGGGCGTAGGCGGCGGCCATCAACGCCAGCCGCACCGTGACCGGGTACTTCACGGTGAGTGTCTTAGTGATCGGCTGGTTGTCCAGGAACGAGGTGCCCAGGTCCCCCCTGAGCGCGCCGCCCAGCCACCGCCCGTACTGCACATGGAGCGGCTGGTCCAAGCCGTGATCGCGCTTGAACTGCGCGATGAGCTGCGCGTCCGCGTGCTGCCCCAGCACGCCCTCCGCCGGCCCCCCGGGCGCGAGGGCGCTGAGCAGGAAGGTGATGACGGAAAGCAGCCACAGCGTGGCGACCGCCAGTGCGACCCGGTGCAGCAGGAAGCGAATCACAGGCTAGTTGCCACCCTCGAAGTAGGTCCGCTTGTGCGGCAGGTGGCCCATCAGGGAGTCTTCCACGCCGCGGAGCTTCGGGTTCCAGAGCTCCACGTCCTTCTGGAAGTAGATCGGGATCCAGGGCGCGTCGTTCACCGCGATCGCCTCGGCCTTGTGGTAGGTGGCCATGCGCTTCTTGTGGTCCTGCATTACGTCCGCAGCGTCGCAGAGGCGGTCGAACTCCGGGTTGGAGTAGCCGAGGGTGTTCTCCGGGGAGCCGGTGCGGAGCATGGTGGAAAGGAAGTTCTGCGGGTCCAGGTAGTCCGCGGCCCAGCGCAGGAAGTAGAACGGCATCGTGCCCTTGGTGCGGCGATCCAGGAAGGTGCCCCATTCCACCTCGTCCAGGTTCACCCGGATGCCGAGGTTCTTCTGGAGGTCGTCCTGCACCGCGGTGGCGGTGTTCTTGATGTCTTCCACGCTGGCGCGGAAGCTCAGCGTCAGCGGCGGAAAGCCCTGGCCGCCCGGATAGCCGGCCTCGGCCAGGAGCTTCCGCGCCCGGTCCGGGTCGTAGGGGAAGCCGCGGAACGACGGGTCGTGCCCTGGCACACCGGCCGGGACGATCCCATGCGCCGGCTGCGGCACGCCCTCGTGGACCGAGTCGACGATCTGCTGACGGTCCACCGCCATGGCAAACGCCTGTCGCACCTTCGGGTTCTTGAACGCGGGGAACGCCTTCTGGTTCAGCGCCATGTAGTAGACGGAAGGCCGCGGGAACTGGTGGAGCTGCGACTGCAGCTCTGCGTTGTCCTTGTCCGCGTGGTAGGTCGCCATGCTGATGTCCGCGATGTCCAGCTCGCCGGCCTCGAACTTGTCGCGGCGGGAGCCGTTGTCCAGCAGCACCCGCCGCTCCACGCGAGCCAGCTTCGGCGCGCCCTCGAAGTAGTCCGGGTTCGCGTCCAGGATCAGCCGGTCGCCGCGGCGGTACTCGGTCAGCTTGAACGGCCCGGTGCCGATCATGCTGGTCTCGTCCACCTTGCCGCCGGTCTTCTCGATCGCTTCCTTACACACGGCGTAGGCGGTGGGGTAGGTCAGCTTGGCCAGGAAGTACGCCTTGGGCACGTCGATGCGGATCTTCACTGTCTTCGGGTCCGGCGCGGAGACGCCCTCTAGCGTGGAGGAGGTGCCTTTGCGGAACGCCTTCGCCCCGACGATATCGCCCAGGTAAACTTCCGCGATCGGGGAGGCGACCTTCGGCGAGAGGCTGCGGGTGATGCTGTACACCACGTCTTCCGCGGTGAGCGCGCGCCCGTTGTGGAACTTGACGCCGTCCCGAAGGTGGAAGGTGTAGGTCCGGCCCCCCTCACTGATGTCCCACTTCTCCGCCAGGGCGGGCACCAGCTCGTTCTTGACGTTCCACTGGACCAGGCCATCGTAGATCTGCATCATCAGCTCGATGGTGGGGCCGTCCTGCACCTGCGCCGGGTCCAGCGTGGTGGGCTCGGCCTGCTGGGCCACGTGGAGCACCTGCCCCGCCGGCTCCGCCGAGCCGCCGGCGGACCCGCCCCCACTGCCGCCGCCACACCCGGCCAGCCCGGTCGCGAGCGCCGCCAGCGCCGCCAGGCAGAGCCATCGCCCCGGAACCATCGTCTTACGCATGCCGATACTCCCCCACTGTAGAGGAGTAATGGAGTGTTGGAGTGATGGAGTAATGCGGGAACGCGGCCGAACGGCCGCACCGGCTGACCCACTACTCCACTACTCCATCACTCCATCACTCCCCCGCCCTCGTCGAATCGCCACCCGATGTGAACCGCGCACCACTACGGATCGCCGTGAACGTTATAGACCCCCGGACCGACCTGGACGAATGGTCCCTCATCCAGCGCTCGCTGCACGGTCGCCGGGGGAATAGGCGTGTCTCGCGGCAAGATCGCTCCGGCACGAGCGGCGAGCTGTGCGAGCGACAGCGGCTGCCCCGCGTCCCGGAGGCAGGCCAGGAGCGCCTCGTCCACCGTTTTCGGTACTCCCCACCGCCACTCGCGGAGCCCTACGCGCCGGGTGTCCAGCAGGCTCAAGCGCGAGTCCGCCGCCAGGCACGCCGCGATGAACGCGTCCGACGCGGCCCCGAACGGCGGCTCCTGGCGGAACAACACCGCCAGCTGCGTGGGCGCCATGGTGCGGCCGCTCCGCCGCAGCAGCTCGTGGAGGCGATCCAGGGACGCGGCGGCGCTTTCGGCGGCGATGCCGCTGCACCAGACGCGGCCCCGCACTCGATCATATCCCCGAGAGGTCTCCAGCAACAGGCGCACGAGCGGAGCCGCGACACTACTGGAGCCGGCGTGCCGCTTGCGCAGGAGGTCTTGCAGTTGGGCCTCCGAGAGGATGCCGGACGCCCCCTCGAAAGCGGCGGCGATCTCCTCCGTCACCCAGCGGCGGCGCTGGCGCTCCGGGTCGCTCCCGATGCGGGTGAGCGCGGCCGAGACCACCTGGCGCACCCGCTCCCGGCTGAGGCCCAGGCGGCGCCCGATCTCGGCGTAGCCGGGCAGCTCGTCCCCCACCGGCGCGAACCGGACTTCCACCACTTCCCGCTCCCGCGGCGTCAGGCAGCCGAAGACCAGCTCCACCACGTCGGCGAGGCTCGCGCGGGGCGCCTTCGCTCCCTCCCGCCGGCCGCCTCTTGGGGCCGCGGCCTTCCGCTCCGCGCTCTGGGCCTGGCGTGACAGCAGCTCCAGCAGCTCCTCCAGCACTTCCGCCAGCCGGCGCGGCTGCGGAGGCGCGTTCCAGGCCATGCGGAGGGAAGGATCGTCGCCCGCGAGGAGCGTGCGGCGAGCGTCGTGCGCGGGAACGGCCAGGGAGTCCAG
>JAJFMS010000713.1:0-3562 GCA_020696885.1 Armatimonadota bacterium
GAGTACCAGTTCGACCGTACGCAGATCACTATCTACTTCTCGTCCGAGGGGCGTGTAGACTTCCGCGACCTGGTGAAGGACCTTGCCGCGCAGCTCCGGACGCGCATCCAGCTTCACCAGGTGGGCGCGCGCGATGCCGCCAAGCTCCTGGGCGGCATCGGCCCGTGCGGCCGCGCCCTCTGCTGCTCCACCTGGCTCACCAGCTTCGACGCCATCTCCATGCGCATGGCCAAGGAGCAGAGCCTCTTCCTCAACCCCACCAAGTTCAGCGGTGTCTGCGGCAAGCTGATGTGCTGCCTCCGGTACGAGTACGACCATTACCGCGAGACGAAGGCCCTGATGCCGGTGATCGGCGGAGAGGTCTCCACACCGGACGGTCCCGGCCGCGTGCTCGGCCACAACGTGATGAAAGAGGCCGTCATCGTGGGACTGAAGAGCGGCCAGGAGCGGGAGTACCCGGCCGGCGAGATCGAGCGCCCCCTGGTGCGCGGCTGCTCCGTGCTGGCCGGCGGCAAGTGCATCGGCGGCTGCGGCGAGGCAAAGAGCAAGCAGAGCGAAGACGAGCCGCCGAACGAGGACGAAGGCGAGTAGCCGGCCCGAAGGCTACGGCGCGCCGTGCACAGAGGGTGCGGGATTACGCGCCAGCGCCCACATGCAGAAGCACAGGTCGTCCAGGTCCTCAGCAATCCTGGCCTCGGTGGTGGTGCCGCCGGAGTGCCCGGTTTCGCGCAGTGGCAGCAGCAGATAGGGTCCACCCCGCGGCGCCTCCGCCTGCAGGCGCGCCACCATCTTCAGCGGATCGTACGGGGGTGCGATCCGATCACTCAGCGCTGCGACGAATAGCAGCGGCGGATACGCGGCGTCTGCGTGCACGTTGTGGTATGGGGAGTAAGCCACCAGCGAGCTCGCGTCGTCAGGGTCAGCGGGTGACCCGTACTCCACGGTGGCTGCCGCCAGATACCCGAAGCGCGGAAACCGGAGCATGTCGAGCAGCGGCGCGCGAGACACCACGGCGCCGAACGCCTCCGGCGCCTGCATGGCGGCCACGGCGACCAGCAGGCCGCCGTTGCTGTTGCCGCGGGATACGATCCGCCCCGGCTGGGTCCATCCGGCCGTCACCAGCCAGCGGGCCGCCGCGACGTAATCGTCGAAGGCGCGCTGCCGGTGGCGCCCGCGCGCGGCGTCGTGCCATTCCTTGCCATACTCGCCGCCGCCCCGGATCCCGGCGTAGGCAAGCAGCCCTCCCAGCTCGAGCCAGGTTGCCGCAAACGGCGTCCACTTCGGCTCCAGTGAGATACCGAAGCCGCCATAGCCGGTCAAGCGCACCAATCGCCGGCCATCCCGCGGCGCATCACGGTGCCGGACGAGGAGCAGCGGCACCAGCGTGCCATCGAGTGAGCGGTAGTGGATCTGCTCGGTGACGTAATCGGCCGCCGCGAAGCCGGCGTCCGGTACGTCCTCTGGTGTCAGGTCGTTCGCGGCATAGTCGTAGCGGTACACCGCAGGCGGTTGGAGGACCGATTGGAACTCCAACCGCACGTCGCCGCCGTGCCACGCTCCGGAGATACCACTCACCACGCCGCTGCCGCCGTGATGGTTGACGGTGCCCAGCGAGGGCAGCTCCACCTCTCGCAGGAGCATGCCCTCCAGGTCATGCACCGTCACCTCATGGTGACCCAGAGCCCACACGACGTACAGAAGCCCTCCGGCCCCCGTGACGGATTGCAGCACGTGCTCGCTCTCGGGGATGACGGTTCGCCACTGCGCCGGCGCAGTCAGCGGCGCCAGGCAGCAACGTCCTCGCGGCGCGTCCCGGTCCGTGCGGATCAGCAACTGCTCGCCGATGACCTGCACACGGCTCAACGAGCCCATGCCCGTGACTACCGGCACCAGCTCCGGCTCCCCGATACGCTGCAAGAAGACCTCGCAGGCATGCACGAAGTCGTACTTGTAGAAGATCGCGTAGCGCCCGCATTCACTGACGTCCGCCTTGCACCAGTACTCCTTAACGCGCTCCTCGCCGAATACCCGACGCCCTCCGTCCACAGCCTCCAGCAGGAAGAGGTACACGCTCTGCCAATAGTCCGTCTCCGCGCCGGACTCCGGACAGGCGGAATAGTAGAAACCGGAGCCATCGGGCAGCCAGGCCACCTCCGTGTGATCCCGGCCCTGGGGGTTTGCCGGTAAGATGCGCCGGGTCGCCACCTCGAGGATCTGGATCCGTGCGTCGTGGCCCCCCTCTTTCGCCAGTCCGAGCGCGATGTGCCGTCCCGTCGGCGACGGCACGGCGAACACCAGTGACGTCCCAGCCTCCCAGGTATTCGGATCGAGCAGCACTTCCGGCTCCGCGCCCGGCTGCTGGCGGGCGGTGAGTACGGCGCGTTCGCCATCCGGCTCCGTTTGCAGGAAGAACCCGCCCCCCAGGGGCTGGACGCAGGCGCGACGGTACCTGCGCTCCAGCGCGGCGCGCCACTCGTTGCGGCCGGGTACGCTTTCGAGCACGGCGTGCGTCCGCTGCTCTTGCGCTTCCAGGAACGCCAGGGTGTCCGGGCTCCGAAGCTCTTCCAGCCAGAGGTAGGGATCATCGTCCATCGCGGCATGCACTCGTTTACTGCCCACTTACTATCCGGCACCCCTGGTGACGGTTTCCGCTAACTTCCCTAACCCGGGAACGGCCTACGTCAGCACCGCGCCGCCAGCGTAGCGCCGAGCTTCTGCCTGCGTGCGGTCGCAACTGGCGGCGAACACCAGTTGCGGCTTCGCGTCTCTGGGAATGGACGATGGGACTCGCGATCCAGCTTCCCGGATCGGTGTCCGCGAGAGGGCGGAATGCACCGGCGTCTTCCAGCACCGCTCACCGCGCCGATTTCCCGTCAGAACTCGGAGTTGCGGCCGCACGGGCGCGGCTTCACGCTGGTGGAACTGCTGGTGGTGATCGGCGTGATCGCGCTCCTGGCCGGGCTGCTCCTGCCGGTGCTGGCCGCCGCGCGGGAGAACGGCCGCAACTCCACCTGCCTCCAGAACCTGCGGCAGCTTTACGTCGCCTATCAACTGTATTCCGCCGATCACGGCGGTTACGTGCCGCCGTACCAGAACCGCCTACGGAGGGAGTCGGTGCCGGAGCACGGCGACCTCCTGGTGGCAAGCCTGGGGCCGTACAGCCGCTCCGAGCGAACCTGGTTCTGCCCCGCGGATTCCTTTGCAGGGACCTCCTCCACCGTGGGCGATATCCGGCACGAATACGCCAGCTACCGCACCGGCGTGCTGGCCAGCATCACCCGGCCCTATCCGATGGCGGTGACAATGGATGGACCGAAGAACCGGCGGGGGGAGGTGGATCCATCGCGGAACGTGCTTACTGGGCGTGCCGCTGGTTTTCGTGCTGGTGCTGGCGCTGGAGATGAGCCTGCTGGGAGGACCGCTTCGCGCGGTGCTACTGCTCTGGGGGAGAGTGGCCCTCGCAGTGGCGGCTTGCGCTGGGACCAGAGCCTATTTGCGGCAGCACGTGCCGGGCTTCTGACGGTGGCCGCACGCGGGTGGGCTCGCCATGCCCGCGCGGGCA
>JAJFMS010000713.1:3569-5290 GCA_020696885.1 Armatimonadota bacterium
CCGCCACACTGCCGTCCAGGTCGCTAGAGCGGCTGATCATCCAGCACAAAGTTCGAAGCGTCCAGGTTGATCTTCAGCGTGCTCTCTTTCTTCTTACCGCCGTTCAGGAAGTCGTCGACCTCTTCCACTTCCACGACGGCACTGGTAAGGCTCGCCCTGATCCGCAGCCGCTCCCCCTTCTTGAACCCCTTCAGCGCGCCGCCCACGTCACCCCGCACGTGCAGCGAGACGAGCTCGCGGTTGCTCTTCTCCGGCGTCCCGTCCGGGTAGAAGCTGATGCTGTAGTTCTGCCCGAACTGCTGCAGACGGTGAACCACTCCCTCGTACTGGACCGGCTTGCCCTTGAACTTCGCGAGCACATCGGCGGCATTGGCGCGGGTCTGCTTCACGAGATCGGTCACCAGGACGGTGCCCTCCGGGGTCTGGCCGCTGGTGCGAAGCAGGGGACGAACCGGGTTGAACGCCGCGCCGGGGCTGGCGAAGGCCTCTTCGCCATGGTGAACCAGCTCCAGCGGCGTTGCGCCTTCCGGAAGCCGGATGTTCTCCAGCCGGGCACGCAGGTAGAGCGTCGCCGGGTGTGGAGAGAACATAGATGGACTGTCCGGGCTTGGGCGTATCATGCGCCAGGTCCAGCACCGTGGCGGAGAGGAGCTCCACCTCGCCGAGGTAGCGATCGCTGCCGGAGCCAGGATCGTCCGCGATCTCCTTGTAGAGCCCGGCGAGTGGCCGGAAGTGCTTCGCAGCCGCGCGATCATCCTCGGCGGTTACCACATACGGCAGCGGATCGCCGAGCTCGATGGTAACGGTCGTCGTCTGGCCATCGCGGCGCAGCTTCAAGACCGCGCGACCGCGATACACGGATCCCGCCAGCTTTCGCGTCACCTGGGCGAGAGTGTCCACTCCGCTGAGGTTGATCTCCTCGATCCGATCTCCGCGTCGCACGCCGGCATTCTGGGCTCGGCCACCCGGCGTGAGGCTGGTGACCACGACCAGGTCTGCCAGCCCCAGGCCGAGCCGGCCGCGCGGAGGTGCAGGTTTCCCGTCCGTGGGGGCGGGCGCCGCGGCGAAGTCGTCGAGGGTGGCCCGGATCGTCATCTCGGCCCCCTGGCGCAGAACCGTAACAACGATCGCCTGTCGCTGCGGCAGGGCGGCTACGGTTTTAACAAAGCTCGCAGCGTCTGCCACCGGCTTACCGTCCAGCAGCAGCACGCGGTCGTTCACCCGGAATCCGGCTTTTTCCGCAGGGGAGCCGACCACAATCTGGGAAGCCGTGGGCACGGTCTGCACCTCCAGCCCAAGCTGGGCGGGCACCGGGGTAACGGGCGCTTCCTGGGCCAGGGCCGTCCGGCAGGGAGAAGTCAGGGGCAGGAGAGAAAGCGCGGCGACGTACACGGCGAGGCCGGTGGAACGAAAACTCATTCGGGACTCCGAAGCAGAGGGAGGCGGGGTGGCGATGCTGGGAATTATCGCACGACCGAGGTGCAGCGGGCCGGATCGAAGGAGGGCACGGGGGCGCTCGGCGCCCGGCTGGGAGCAGAGGAAGCACCGAGAGACTGCGTCCGGGTGCAGCCTGCCAGGGCCGCCGTGCCGATAATGGGTAGGAGTAGCCAGCCAGCTCGAGCACGCATCGCGCCTCCTTCTTGCCGGGAACTCTCCGCTCGGACCGGGCCGGACGGGGACGGGGCAACAGAAAGCCCTGGGTAAGTCACCGGTAGGTTGCA
>JAJFMS010000714.1 GCA_020696885.1 Armatimonadota bacterium
AACTCCCTGCTCAAGCGCGAGGTGGACGAAGCCACGGTGGCCAGGGCGGACGTGCTGGTGGTGGACAGCCTCGCCGCGGTGCCGCTGGAGAGCGGGGACCTGCTCACGCCCCTGCAGAAGGGGCTCATCTGCCCGGAGGCGCTGGTGGAGTTGGGGCAGGTGGTCACCGGGAAGCACCCGGGGAGAGCGGACGATGCCCAGGTGACGCTGTTCAAGTCCCACGGCATCGCCCTGGAAGACCTCGTGCTGGCCGCGCGGGTGTATGAGAAGGCCCTGGTAAACGGCGCCGGGCAGCGGTTCGGGGCCGCGTCGCCGGCCTGACGAGTAGCTCGAAGCCGATGATCGAGATCTTCCAACACGCCCGCACCGCCCTGCTGGACCTGCTCTACCCACCCGCATGCCTGGTATGCGATGCGTACGCGGAGCCGTTCTGCGAGAGCTGCCGCGGCCAGATCCGGCCGGCCGAGGACGACGTGGAGATTCCGGCCGGCCTGGACGGGGTAGCGAGCGTGGGTTACCACGAGGAGGCCCTGCGCACTGCGGTGCTGAACCTGAAGTTCCGGCAGCAGGTGCCGCTGGTGGGACCGCTAGCTCTGCTGATGGCCGAGGCCTACCGCAGGCGAGAGCTCGAGTGGAAGGCCGGCGCCCTGGTTTCGGTGCCGATCCATTGGTCGCGACGCTGGGAGCGGGGATTCAACCAGTCGGACCTCCTCGCGGAGGCGCTGGGGCGTCACCTGAAGCTGCCGGTGCTGCCCGCGCTGCAGCGGGTGCGCAAGACGCCGCCGCAGGTGGGCCTGGAAGCGACGGACCGCCGCCGCAACCTCCGCGGTGGTTTTTCAGTTCTTACACCGGCTGCGGTGAAGGGTCGGCGGATCGTACTGATCGACGACGTGCGCACCACGGGAAGCACGCTGTCGGAGTGCGGGCTGGCCCTGCGCGCGGCAGGCGCCGCGGCGGTGTTCGGACTGACCGTGACTTACGATCGATAACGCGGGCGCCTCGCCCGAGATTAGCTGCCGAATAGACCTATGCCGGATCAGTGGGCGATCGACCTGGGGACAACCAACAGCGTGGTGGCTTCGGCGGAGGGCGGCAGCGTGCGGACGCTGCACCTGCCGGGATTGGGACGGGCGCTCCCGACCGACCAGTCCCCCCTGATCCCCTCGGCCGTACACATCTCGGAGGAGATGGAGCGGTTCCTGTACTTCTTCCACCGGCGGCGGCACCACGTGTACGTGGGTCAGCAGGCGCTGAGCCGAAACTTCGACGGGCGGTCGCCCTCGTTCGCGCAGAGCTTCAAGCGGCTGCTGGCCCGAGAGCCGCACCGCGCCGTGGTCCGCTGCGGCTCCACCCAATGGTCTGCGCGGGACGTGGCGCAGCTCTTCCTGAAGGAGCTGCTGGCCGCGGCCGGGCGGCAGAGCCACCAGAAGATCGTGGATCTCACCATTCCGGCGCCGGTGGGCTACTACGAGCACTACCGCTCCGAACTGCGCTCCATGGCCTCGCACCTCGGCATCAAGCGGTTCCGCTCCCTGGACGAGCCGGTAGCGGCGGCGCTAGGGCACGGCGTCAACGTAGCGCGCGACGAGACGCTGCTGGTGGTGGACTTCGGCGGCGGCACGCTCAACCTGGCGGTGGCACAGCTCGGGCCGCACACGTCCGATACCGGGATCGCGCCGGTGCTGGCCAAGCACATGGTGAACGTGGGCGGCGACGACGTGGACCGCTGGCTGATGGAGTACTTCGTTCCCAGCGCCCTGCTGGACATGCCGGAATGGCAACGCGACCTGAAGTGGGAAGCGATGCTGGTGAAGGAGCAGGTGAGCCGGGGTGGGCGTGGGGAGTTCCGCTGGGGCGGGCTGAAGCGGGAGTTCACCCGGGAAGACCTGGTGGGCGTGATGCGCGACCGCGGCCTCTACGAGCAGCTCCGGATCGCGCTTTCGGACATCCGCCGCCAGCTTACGGAGACCCCGGGGCTGGAAGGACGCGGCGTGGACGAGGTGCTGCTGGTCGGCGGCTCCACGCTGCTGCCGGAGGTGGCCGCCGTGGTGGACGATGCGTTTCCCGAGGCGGTGGTGCGCCACGACCCGGAATACGTGTTCACGGCCGTGGCGCTGGGTGCGGCCCGGTATGCCGGCGGCGTGGCGGTCGACGACTTCGTCTACCACGACTACGCCGTGCAGGTGCAGAACGAGAAGACCCACTCCGTGGAGTACGAGCTGCTCATCCCCCGGCGCACCCGTTATCCCACCGCCAAGAACTTCGCCGTGCGGTACTACGCGGACTTCCCCGGCATGGCGGAGATGCGGTTCAGTATCTGCGAGGTCGGGCGCCTGGGGCAGGCGCCGGTGGCGTGGGCGATGCGTCCGAACGGCAGCGGCTACTGGGCGCCCCAGGGCGACGAGCAGCGCGGGCTGATCCAGGAGCTAAACCCCGCCGACGCCCCGCTGCCGCTCCGCCCGGCGGGCCAGGGAACTTCCCCCCGGCTGCGCGTGACGTACTCGATCAACGCGGACCGCTGGCTCTGCATCACCGTGGAAGATCTCATCCGCAAGCAGCCGATCCGCGAGGACGAGCCGGTGGTCCGGCTCCGGTAGTCGAGCCCGTATGACCGACGACGACACGGTCGAACAACTCATTCTGAAGCTCCGTGACCGGAACTGGGAGACGGCAACCCGGGCGCAGAAGGCCCTGGTAAAGTTGGGGCAGGCGGCGGTAGAGCCTTTGTGCGAGGGGTTGCTCGATGCAGACGTCCAGTTGGCATGGCGCGCCGCCTGGGTGCTCGGGCGCATCGGAGACCCGGCCGCGGTCGGACCACTTGGCGAGGTGGTGAGCCCGCCCGTGGGGGCGGCCCCAGCGCTGTCCGCCCCGTCGCTCCGCACCTACGAGGATCGCCGAGCCCTCTTGCGGGCTGAGGCCGCCGAGGCGCTGGGATGGTTCCACCATCCCGGCGTCGTAGGCCCGCTTTGCCGGGCCCTGGCCGATCCCTACCCCACCATCCGGGAGAAAGCGGGAAAGGCGCTGTGTAGTCAGGGACCGTACGCCACCGGCCAACTCTGCGCCCGAATGCTGGAGCTGCCTCCGCAGGGGGCTGTCCTGGCCGCTACCGCGCTGGCGGCCGTGGGTGACGCCTCCGCGATCAGGCCACTCTGCACGGCCCTCGGGGACCGGCATTGGAGCGTAAAGCGCGCCGCGGCCATGGCTCTCAGCGCCATCGCCGAGCGGCACCCGGTGTCGGAGCTGCGCGCGGCCATCCCACCGCTGCGGCGGAATCTCTCCGTCTGGCCGGTTTCCCCGGCCGAGCTCCGCCCTGCCACCGAGCGTGCCCTGCGGATCATCGAGGAACTGACGCATAAGCTCCAGGCCGTTCCGCTGCCCGCCAGTCCCCCCGAGGCGGACACCGCCTCCCTACCCCGGCCCGCAGACGCGCAGCTCCTCCCGGACGGTTCAACCTACGCTACTGCGGCGCCCGGTTGGCGAGGTCGCCTCCGAGAGTGGCTCCGGCGTTGACCCTCCGCAGAGTTGCCCGCGAAACACGCGAAAGAACGCGAAAAAGGGG
>JAJFMS010000715.1 GCA_020696885.1 Armatimonadota bacterium
CCTGCGCGGCGGGCAGGAGGTGACCCACCAGATCTTCACGGACGACCCGGCGAGCCGGCTGCCGCCGGAGTGGAAACCGGCGCTGCTCGAGACGGGAAGAGAGCTGACCCTGGATCCCAACACGGGAAAGTGGGTAGCGCTGACCGACTTCCCGGATGCCCGGATGGCGGTGAGCCTCCGGGTGGATCGGTCCGAGCTTGGCCAATGGACGCTCCGGACGGAAACGAGCTGCTATTCGGCGACAGCCGGCTACGGGCTCGGGGTGCCCCGCACGCTGGCGGTGGGTAAGAGCCCGTCGGTGGAGAACCCCGACAATGCACGGGCGAACGCCGCGTTGCGCGGCCAGGCGCCCTATACCCGCCGGGTCTCCCTAGCGCCCCGGTCTACCCGCGCTTCACTGAAGCAGTGGAGCAAGCCCGGGGAGACGATCGGCGCGTCGTTCGACGACTTCGCCCGGAACGAGGCGCCCCGGCCGCAGGTAATGTCGGACGACGTCTGGGAGGAGATCCACCGGAAAACCGGGCTGCCGATCGTGGCGGATTACTACACGCATCTCTACGACCAGGCGCCGCTGACGTTCACCAACGTGACCCTGTTCGAGGCGCTCTGCCGGAGCGGCGATGCGCTGGGGCTGCGCTGGAAGCGGGACGGGGAGTTTCTGCTCGCCCGGAGCACCGGCTTCTTCTGGGACAAGCTCAAGGAAGTGCCCAACCGGTCGTTGAAGCGCTGGGCGGCAGATCGGGAGCAGGCCGGCGGCTTGCCGCTCCAGGACGTGCTGGAGATGTCCGCGCACACCGAGCACCAGCTCAGCTCGGCCATCGTGGGGGAAGGGATCGTCCGCGGGTGGGGGCTTCCCGAGTGGACCATCTCCGGCGGCGGGAGCGGGCACCGGCCGATGCGCCCCCTCGCGGCCTACCTCGCCTCGCTGCCTCCCGGCCTGATTACCGAGGCGACCGGGAACGCGGGGCTGCAGCTCTCCGACCTCCCGCAGGAGCACCAGCGGCGCTGGTTCGAGCTCCAGCCCTCGGCCCCGAAGGCGCTCAACGGCCGGATGCGTATCGTCTATGTCCCGGCCGGCTGGTATGTCTGGGTTCCCGTGGTGACCCAGGCGGAGGGCGCCCAGGTGGAGCGGCTGCCGATCGCGGCGGCACGCACCCCCGACGAGGCGCTGGACGCCGCCCTCCGGCTGCACGCCGGCGCTAACCGCAGTCAGATCCGCCGTTCGACGGGTGTGCTCGCGGTTTCCGTAACCGTTCCCGGCGGGGAGACATGGTGGGTCGGCAAGCCGCCGACGCTCGCCCTCCCGGGCTCGTGACCCGGGAGCCGCGGAGGCCGCGGGGCTGCTCCCAGGCCGGTTCGCCGAAATGATGCTCGCCAGGTAGGTTCGCCGGGACCGGGAACGCAACTAACCTCCGTTGCAGCAACGGAGGTGCGGCGGTGGACTTCAAGCGGATCTGGCTCTACATCAGCAATACCGATCTGGAGACGGAGCGGCGGCAGTGCGAGGAGGAAGGGAAGGACCTCGCCACGGTGGAGGAGGAGCTCGCCCGGGTAGCGGCGCTCGACCTGGAGGACCCGGTCCACCAGCCGGCGGCGCAGGCGCTGCTGGACCGGACCGCAGCGCTGCCGCTCCGTCCGGACTTCCCGTACGACGAGCCCTCGGACCTGGAGAGTATCCGGGCCGCGCGTCCCGCGGATCGTCCCGCGCTGCGGCCGCTGGACCTCTCGGACGCCGCGCTCCGTGACAAGGCGTACGGCGCCTGGCTGGGTCGCGTGTCCGGCTGCCTCCTCGGAAAGCCGGTGGAGGGCTGGCGCCGGCCGCGCATGTGGGGCTACCTGAAGGCGAGCGGCCGCTTTCCGCTGGAGCACTACTTCACCCTGGATGCCCCGGCGGAGGTTCGGGAGCGGTACCAGGCGCGGCCGGACCGGTGCTTCATCGACACCGTCGACCACATGCCGGAGGACGACGACACCAACTACACCACCACCGGCCTCGCAATTCTGAAGAAGCACGGGCCGGGGTTCACCCCATTGGACGTGGCGCAGTTCTGGCTGAACGACATCCCGATCCTCCGCACCTGCACCGCGGAGCGGGTGGCGTACCGGAACCTCTCCCTGTTGATTCCGCCGCCGCAGTCCGCCTCGTTCCGCAACCCGTACCGGGAGTGGATCGGCGCGCAGATCCGTGCGGATTTCTGGGGCTACGCGGCGGCCGGCAACCCGGAGCTGGCCGCGGAATTCGCCTGGCGGGACGCGTGCGTCTCCCATGTAAAGAACGGCATCTACGGCGAGATGTGGGCCGCCGCGATGATCGCCGCCGCATTCGTGACGAACGACCTGAACCAGATCCTCGAAGCCGGCCTGGGCGAGATCCCGGCCCGCTGTCGCCTGGCGGACGACGTTCGCGCCGTGATGCAGTGGCACCGCGACGGCCTCACCTACGACGCGGCAAGCGACCGCATCCACGCGAAGTGGGATGAGAACCGCGCTCACGACTGGTGCCACACCATCAGCAACGCGATGGTGGTCACCCTGGGCCTCCTCTGGGGCGAGCAGCAGTTCGGCCGCTCCATCACCCGCGCGGTACAGGCCTGCTTCGACACGGACTGCAATGGCGCCACGGTGGGCTCCATCGTCGGCATCCTCCACGGCGCCAGCCAGGTGCCCACCGAGTGGACCGCCCCATTCAACGACACCCTCGCGACCGGCGTCTCCGGCTACCATCGCGTGCGTCTGCAAGACATGGCCAGCAAGACGGTGCGGCTCATCCGGACCGTTGCGGCGCGGTAGGGAGATTAACCGCAGAGACGCAAGCCTGCCCGTACGGGAGTGCGCAGAGAGGGGGCGGGAGAGGTTTTTTGACAGGATCAACAGGATTTACAGGATGGGAAGGGTGAGGTAGGAACCCTGACGGCTGTGTTTCAATACCGGTCGGTGTCGTATAGGGTGCGCTTAATGGTCTGCCCAGCATTCATGCCTCTCTTCTCCTACCAATCTTCTCAGCGTTCTCTGCGTCTCTGCGGTTAATCCCGGCTAATCCCCTTTTCGCGAGCTTTCGCGCCTGCCCTCGGGTGACGTTGCCGGGGTGTTTCGCGGGCAACTCTCCTCTGCGGCCCTCTGCGCTCTTTGCGCCTCCCATACGGGCAGGCTGCGGTGAAACGGCACCAGGAACCCCATTGAAGATACCCAACCTCCGCTGGTGGATTGCCGTGCTCCTGATGGGCGCCGCTGTCCTGAACTACCTGGACCGCACGGCGTATGGGATCGCGGCCGCGCACATCAAGGCCGAATTCAACCTCAACGCCAGCCAGTATGCGATGGGGGCCAACGGCTTCCTCATCGCTTACACACTGTCGTATGGGTTCGGGGGAATGATTGTAGACCGATTGGGCACCCGCAAGAGCGTGATCCTCACGCTCACCTGGTGGTCCGCCGCGAATATGGCGCATGGGCTGACACGCGGCTTGGGGGACTTGATCTCGTTCCGGTTCCTGCTCGGCCTGGGGGAGGCGATGTACTACCCTGCGGCGATGCGCGGGATTGCGGAGTGGTTCCAGCC
>JAJFMS010000716.1 GCA_020696885.1 Armatimonadota bacterium
AGCGGCGCCAAGCGAGGGCTTGGCGGTCCAGATCCACGAAACGGCGGGAAGCACCGCAGCCGCGGTGAGCAGCGGCGACCACTGACCCTGGAGGATGGCGTTGAGAAAGCACGCGCTGAGCAGCGCGGGCAAGAGGCCGCGCCGGTAGCGCAGGGCTGCAAGCACAAAGACGGCGGCGCCCGCCGCCGCCCAGAGGGATCTGGCTACCGCGAAAGGCAGGTAGCCGAGAGGCAACGCAACCAGGATCGCGGGCAGCGGGTAATACAGCGGGTATCGCGTCCCGGTGGTCGGGACAACCGCGTAAGGGTCGAGACCCGTTCCCAGTGCGCGCGCACCTGCCCATACCGGCTCGAAGTCGGAGGTGCTCGGCGGGGGAAGTTGGTAAGCAACCCAGCAGGCGACCGCGGCAAGGCCTCCGGCGGCCAGGGCAAGGGCGGTCTCACGTCGTCGGGTCACCGCGTTCGCCACCCCGCAACCAGACCGCCCACAAACGCCACCAGCCCCGCCAGCAAGGCTGGATCTGCCGCCACGCCCTTCCGGGCAAGCTCCGCCACTGGGACGACGTCCTGTGCTCCCGGCGTCGCCGCGGGGGGCGGCCCCACGCGCCGCGCCCCGGGCGGCACCCGCTCATAGACCAGGTAGTCGCCCGTCCGGGCCACCAACTGATATTCGCGCAGGATGGAGTCGACCGCAGGGTGACGGCCGAAGTAAGCGATGTAATCCAGCCTCCGGTACCCGTTGGCCGGCACATCACGCGCATTACGGAAGACCAGCAGCAGCCTCGGACGCCGCCCGAGATCCTCGAGCACCGCGCGGTTCAGATAGCGCTCGCTCGGGCTCATCTCGGACTGGTCACGATAGCGCAGCGGCTCTCGACTCTTCAGCGCATCCAGGTACTCCGCAGCCAGGATCCAGAGGTGAGGAAACCGCGAGGCGGAGCGGCCTCCGCTGTAGTTGATCAGTGGATACGCGGACTCGATGTGATACGACATCACGAACACTCCCGCTCCCTGCGCGCGGGTCTCCACCAGTTCCACCAGCTGCTCGTATTGATCTCGGCCGGGATCCACCGTCCTGCCCAGCGCGGCGGCCGTGCGACGGACACACACGGTCGCAACCGTCGCCGCGAGCACGCCCGCCACCAGCGCTCGGTAGACGGCTCGTACGCGACTGCGGGTCGGAGCGAAGCTGTCGACTGCAACCAGCGCCAGGGTCAGCGTGGCCAGCCCGAGTGCCGGGTAGAAGTGGTATCGCAGGCCCTTCTGCTGCGCGGCGCCGGCGACCAGACACGCAGTCGTTGCCAGCGCCACCGTGGTCCAGAGTGCCGGATCGCGCGCCTGCGGCCGTAGGGCGATGAAAGCGAGCAGCGCGAATAGCGTCAGCACTGCGCCGGGACCGGTCACGAGCAGCCGGTAGAACGGATCGTACAGGAAACGGGAATAGGGGACGGCGAGCAGCCGGACCAGGTCGAAATAGGCGGGCGCGACGACCGCTATGAGGGCAACGTAACCCGCGACGAACGCGGCGACCGCTACCGATTCCGGAAGCAGCGTCCGCGAAGGGACTCGCCCGCGCGCTCGAAGCAGGATTTCGAATACCGGCCACAGGATGAGGAAGTGGGGCTTGAGCGCGAAGGCGCTTCCGGCCAGCAGTCCGATCGAGAAGGCTCGACCCTCCGGCACCTGCCGTCCCGCCACCCGATCCGCCGCCAGCAACACGAAGGGGAGCAGGAGAGCAAGCGCGAGGTGCTCACGTTCCCCGAAATCGGACTGGGCCAGCGGGAAGAGCACGAAGACCAGTGCCAGCAGCAACAGGCGCCGCGCCCGTCCATCGAGCAGGAGAGCACTGCGGAGCAAGACCGCGGAGAGCCACAGGCTACCCAGCAGCCCCGCTGTAACCACGATCCGGTAGAGCAAGATCTCCGAAAGGTGTAGGAGCCTGGCCGCCCAGACCACCGCGGCGTTGAGAGCGATGATGAGGGGAGGGTTGATCTCGACGACATCCACGTACAGCCGAGCCCCGTCGAGAACTCGGCCTGCCGCATCGAGGAGAAATCCGATGTCCGCGCTGGCGTAGCTGCGAAACTCCGCCGCGAGGCTGACGCCGAGCAGGAAAACGATGGCCAGGATGAAAGGCAGTCGGCGCTCGAAGAGCGAGCGCGGATTGGGTTCGGAGACGCCTACCACTTGACCCGAACCAGGTCGAACGGCCTGTCCTCCAGCCCCCAGTAGCTGGCATCCTCGAGCGGAGGTAGGTCTGCCCCGAAATAGTGACGAAGGACCGCTCGAATGGCGTTGACGGGCGTGATGGAGTCGCTGATGGCCGCCGCCGGCAGTCCCGGCACTCGATAGGCAGCGAACACCGACATCCGCTCTCTGAGCTGGTACCGATTCAGCTTCTCGAATGGAGGCAGGTGTCCGATCCGCCCGTGGCCGTGATCCGACTGGAGCAGGATGACCGGTGGCCGCCTGGAGCGGGTGAGAATGGAGTCCACGAGCGCTTCGAGCTTCCGGTTGGCGCAGCTGATCTGATCGAGGTATCCCCGATCCGCCTCCACGTCGCCGGGCAGACCCGCCCCCGCTGGCCAGTAGAGATCGCGATGGGAGCAGTCGGCGTGGTACAGGAACGGCTCGTGAGGTAGCATAAGGTGAGCCAATACGAACGTCGGTGTGTCGCTGCCGGCCAGCTCCTTCATCTGCTCGAACTTCCAGTCCATCATGTCAGCGACCTCAGCCGTGAGGAGGAAGCGACCTGCCTGGCATCCGCCCAGCGCGCAGACCGCGCCCAACAGCTCGGGTAGGGCGGTGGTGTTCTGCCAGACCGCCGCGAACTCGCCTCTCACCTCCCTGGGCTTGGGCAGTTGCAGATCGGCATTGCGGTTCTGGAAGGTGATCCGGAAACCGGTCGGGAAGAAGGCGAACCGGTAGCCCTGCCGCTTCAGGAACCCAGCTAGCCGGTTGTGCTCGATCAAGTCGTAAAGACTCAGGTCGCGAGGCAGGTTCTGGAGGTAGTCCAGGTTGAGCATCGAGGCCAGAGCGAGCGGGGTCTGGGGGTAGTTGGCCTGGCTCGACCGGGGCACGATGAAGCCCCGACTTCCCAGGAACTGCTCGAAGGCGCTGTTGTCGAACCCGAAGTGGCCCGCAAGGACCTCACTCCCGGTGTACTTGTCGAGGATGATCAGGTAGATGTCCGGTCGAGCCGTGCTCGCCCCTTTCCCCGCCGCAGGGAGCGGAAGGGCGGCCCGAAGGTCGCGATGTTGCCGCAGCCCGTGGTACAGCCGCGCCGCGGTATAGCCGACGAGGCAGAGGCCCACGATCGTGACATACTGGTTGATGGCTAGCAGCCGGCCGCTCGCGCGGCGAATGGCCAGCGACGGTCCGAAGAGCGCGAGGAGGAAGAGGGCCGCCAGCCCCGGCTCGAATCCGATGAGTCCCAGGACGCGGGCAACCCGGAGCGCCTCCGCCACGTAACCGTACACGGAGAACGCCGCGAACCAGATCAGGCAGAGCAGCGCCGCCTTCTGCGCGTCGCGGGTCCACCCGTAGGCGGCGACCCA
>JAJFMS010000717.1 GCA_020696885.1 Armatimonadota bacterium
CCGTGCCGCAGCAGGAAGTGCGCCGCCTCGTGGAACGCCGCCACGTCCAGTTGCCGCTCCGTCAGGCCCTGCGGCAGCATCACCAGGCCCCGGTGTCCCGGCAGCTCCACGTACCGCGCTCGCGAGATCCGGCAGCCGTGCTCCAGCACCAGCAGGTCACCCAGCAGATCGATCAGCAGGCCCCGCTGCTCCGGAGCCGGGCACTCCTGGATGCCCAGCGCCAGGTGGAACGCACTCGCCCGTTCTTCCTCGAACCAGCCCATGCAGCCCTCCGCCAGATAAAACTATAGTTTGCATACTATACCGCAAGCAGCCGCCTGCCCGAGTGTCAAAACGTGGCAGTCTGGCGTCTGCGTCGCGGGCGATCCTCTCCGGCTCCTTAACAGACCCGGCTCAAGGATCGAAACTCACCACGCCTACCGATTTGACTAGAGTCCACGAGTATTGGAGGAGCAGGCACCATCACTCCACCACGCCATGACTCCCCATCAGTAACTCCGGCCGGCCAGCTTCCGCAGCACCCGCTCCAGCTCCGCGATCTCCGCCCGCGCGTCTTCGGCCGTCAGGCCCTGCGAGCCGCCGTGGGCCGATCCTCGGTCCGGCACCAGCTCCTCCAGGCCGTCCGCGGCGAGGCGATCGCGCATTGCCGTTAGCTCCCGCTTGAGCGACTGGGCGTACGGATCTTCGATCGCCTCGAAGCCGTTCAGCACCCGCCACCGGTTCAGGTCATCGGAGAGCCGGGCCGCAAACTTCTCCGCGATCTCCACCGTGGTGGGGCGCCCGTTCCACATCTTGGTGAGCGCCTCGCGGCTGATCTCGAACCGCTGCGCTGCGGCGTTGACGGAGAGGCCGCGCACGCGCAGCGCCTCCCGCGTCTCCCGCGCCAGGTCATTGAGGGGTTGTTGTTCGTCCATACAGCACCAGTGTAACGCACTGCCTAGCGCCTCGCCACGCTTTCGTTGGCGGTGGCTCCAACAATCGGGCCGTTGGAGACGCGGAAAGGAACTACGGCCGGATTGGGGAATCTTAACAGCGGTAGCTCAGGACCAATGGCGTGCGGGTTTTCTCCGCTGCAGCACACTTATGGAAGATCCCGGGATCGCGCTCATCGTGGACGACGACCCCCACCTCCGCCGGTTCGTGGCTCAGGCGCTGCGGGAGGCGGGGATCGAGTCCGCGGAGGCGGAGAACGGGCAGGAAGGCCTGGCGTACCTGGCCCGTCGGCCGGCGCCCGCGGTGATCTTGCTGGATCTGGAGATGCCCGTGATGGGCGGCGCAGAGTTCCGGCGCGCGCTCCTGCGCAACCCGCTCTGGAGCGGCATCCCGGTCATCATCATGACCGGTGCCTGGATCCCGGAGTCGTCGCTCCCGCTAGGCGTAGCCGGTTGGGTCACCAAACCGCTCGAGCTAGCCCACCTCATCGCCGCGGTCACGGCATACTGCCGCCCCGGCAAGTAAACGCGGTCAACAACCGTCCGGGTGCCCGACTCGACAGCTTACGCCGGAAGGTCATTCGTACCGGAGTCAAGTTAAGGCTCTGCGAAAGAACCGAACACCCGGCGCCGGGGCGGCGCCCCTGTGAAGCCCCCGACCGGGTACCCTTTAGGGTGGAGCCGGGCACCCCTTGGGTGGCGGCTCGCAGGCGGTAGCGACCACCCGTCCACCGCCGTGCTGAAGACGAACCGGCTTCCCAAACGCGAGTAGCAGCCCTTGAACACGATCGCCAAGCCGCCCGTTAGTCCCGGCGTCTTTTGCTGGGACGTGAAAGGGCGAAGCGCAGGCCATATTCGCGGGAGGGTGGGCGCTACCGACCAGGGCCGGGGGCGACCCCCATCACAGTAGCCGTCTCGGAGATGAGCTGCGAGCCTTATCGGTCTGTGGACGGCTAGTTCAACAGCCTCAACAACTCATCGGGATCCACCGGCTTCGCCAGGTAGTCGTCGAAGCCCGCTTCGTCACCCTGGGCGATGTGCTCCGGCTGGGCGTAGCCGGAGAGCGCCACCACCCGCAGACCCCGGGTGGACGGGTCCCGGCGCAGCGCCTCGGCCACCTGATAGCCGCTCATCCCCGGGAGGCCGATGTCGCAGAGCACCAGGTCGGGCTCCCAGCTCCGCGCTGCTTCGAGGCCGTCAGGGCCACTGAACGCCAGGCAGACCTCGTGGCCCTCGCACTCCAGTAGCTCTTGCATCGTCTCCGCCGCGTCCCGATTGTCCTCAATCAGCAATACCCGCCGGCCGCGCGCCGTCAGGACCGGGCGGGTCGTGGCGGTCGGCAGGCTCGGGTGGGCTCCGGTCGCCAGCAGCGGCAGGCTCAGGGTGAACTCCGACCCCAATCCCGGCCCCGGGCTGGTCACCGAAACGGCGCCCCCGTGCATCTCCACAATCACCTTCACCAGCGCCAGCCCCAGGCCCAGGCCCCCCTGTGTGCGGGCCAGGTCCTGCTCCCCTTGCACAAAGCTCTCCCAGATCCGCGGCAGCATCGCTGCCGGGATGCCGGCTCCGGTGTCCCGCACGGTCACCGCGGCCCGCTCGATCTCTGCCTGGGGATCCCGCCGCAGCTCCACCGTCACCAGCCCGCCGCCGGGGGTGAACTTTCGCGCGTTGTTCAGCAGGTTGCCGACCGCCTGGCACAGCCGCACGTGATCGCCGTGCACCAGCATGGGAGCGTCCGGAAGCACCACCTGCAGCCCGATGCTCACGCTCTCCAGGGTCTCCCGGTAATCCCCGGCGCAGCCGCGCACGGACTCCACCAGGTCCAGCGGCGTGCGCTGCAGCGTCAGCTTGCCCTGCGCGATGCGGGAGACGTCCAGGAGGTCGGACACCAGCCGCGCCATGTGGTCGACCTGCCGCTTCACGATCTCACCCTGGCGCTGCACCAGTGGATCGATCGTACCGCGGGCGCGCAGCACCGCCAGCGCGTTCAGGATCGGGCCCAGCGGGTTGCGGAGCTCGTGCGCCAGCATCGCCAGGAACTCATTCTTGCGGCGGTCCGCCTCGCGGAGTGCCGCGGCGGTGAGCCGGCTCTCTTCCAGCAGCCGCGCATTCTCCTCGGCTCGGGCACGCAGCTCCTCGCGCTGGCGGGCCACTTCCTGCCGCTGCCGGTACAGCTCGAAGAAGACCTCCGCCTTGCTCCGGAGAATATACGGCTCGACCGGCTTGAACAGGAAATCCACCGCCCCAGCATCGTAACCGCGGAAGCGGCGCTGATCGTCGAGGCCGCCCGCCGTGAGGAAGATGATCGGTACGCGCCGGGTTCGCTCCGTGCCGCGCATGATCTCCGCCAGCTCGAAACCGTTCATCTCCGGCATCTGCACGTCCAGGATCGCCAGCGCCACGTCGTGCACCAGAAGCAGCTCCAGCGCCTCGGTGCCGGAGCGGGCCGTCAGAATCTCCAGCCCTTCCTGGCGCAGCAGGGCCGTTAGCGCGAAGAGGTTCTCCTCCAGGTCATCGACGAGCAAACAGGTTACGGGCACGTGCCTCATCCGTTAAGTGGTTTCTGTACAGACCCTATCCCAATTCTAACTACCGGGATCGGGTCCCAGTTCCGAGGAACCACGCCCCCAGCGCGGCCTGCGGCATAAACGGGGCCGAGGCGGTCTCCGGCGCCTGCACGATCGCCTTCCCCCCAGCTTCGCACACGGTCCGGAGCCCCTGAGCGCCGTCGCTGTTGGCCCCGGTCAGGACAATGCCCAACAACCGCTCCCCATACACGTCCGCCGCGGACTCGAACAACACGTCGATGGAGGGGCGGGAGTACCGCACCGGCTCGTCGACGGAGAGCGAGAGGCTCCGATCCGGCTCCACCAGCAGGTGATAATCCGGCGGGGCGAAGTAGACCGTCCCGCCCTCGATCCGCTCCTTATCCTCCGCCTCTTTCACCTTTACCCGGCAGCGCGCCCCCAGCAGCTCCGCCAGCAGGCTATCCCGATCCCGCGGGAGGTGGACCACGATCAGCAGCGCCACCGGGAAGTCGGCAGGCAGCGGCGGGAGCAGGAGGCTCAACGCTTCGACCGCCCCGGCCGACGCGCCAATGACGATCACCTCGATCGCCGCCGGATCACCCGGGGCCGGCGGCGGTGCTCCCGTCCCGCTCATCCCCCGTCCCTCTTCTGGTAGATCCGCTCCTCGCGTACAAACTCCAGAAAGACATCGGCATGCTCGGAGAACCGGAGGCTCTCCTTGGCGCCGATCCCCAAAAACCCCTTACGCACCAGCGCGTCCTTGAACAGACCCACGGCCCGGTTCTGCAGCTCCCGATCGAAGTAGATCAGCACGTTGCGGCAGCAGATCAGGTGCACCTCGGCAAACACCGCGTCGGAGACCAGGCTGTGATCCGAAAAGACGGTGCGCGCACGCAAGCTCTTGTCGAACATCGCCGCGCCGTAGGCGGCCGTGTAGTACTCCGATAGGGACGACTTCCCCCCCGAGCGGTGGTGGTTCTTCGTGAACAGCGGGATCCGGTCCAGCTCGTACACGCCGGCCGCGGCCTTCCGCAGGGCCTCCGGGTTGATGTCCGTGGCGTAAAACATGGTCCGGGCCTCCAGGCCTTCTTCCCGGAACAGAATCGCCAGCGAATACAGCTCCTCGCCGGTGCTGCAGCCGGCGACCCACACCTTCAGGGACGGATAGGTCTGCAGGTGCGGCACCACGTGCTCCCGCAGCGCCCGGTAGAACGGGGGGTCCCGGAAGAACTCGCTCACCTGAACCGTGAGGTAGCTCAACAGGGCGGTGAATACCTCCGGATCCCGCAGCACCCGATCCTGGAGGATGGAGAAGCTGGCGCACCCGAACCGCTCCTTCGCCTGCAGCAGGCGGCGCTTGATGGAGGCCATGGAATAGCCGCGGAAGTCGTAGTGGTACTGCCGGTGGATCGCCTCGAGGAGGAGCCGGAGCTCGATGTCCTCCGTCTTCGGGTTCACAAGGGGAGCGCCGCTCATCGCGGCATCCAGACGCGCACCAGGGAGAGCAGCTTCTCCACGTCCAGCGGCTTGGCCATGTAGTCGTTGGCCCCGGCCTGCAGACACTGCTCCTGGTCATCGCGCATCGCCTTCGCCGTGAGCGCGATGATCGGCAACCCCTTCCACTCCGGCCGCTTCCGGATCTCGCGCATCGCCGTCAGGCCGTCCATCTCCGGCATCATGATGTCCATCAGCACCAGGTCCGCCGCCTGCGCCGGGTCAGCCAGGCCGCGCACCAGCGCCTCCAGCGCCTCCCGGCCGTTCCGGGCGATCTGCACCTTCACGCCTTGCGGCTCCAGAATACTGGTCAGCGCGAAGATGTTTCGTACGTCGTCTTCCACCACCAGGATTCGCCGCCCTTCCAGCGCCGTATCCCGGCTGCGCGCCTTCGCCAGCATCCGCTGCTGCTCCGCGGGGAGGTCGGACACCACCTGGTGCAGGAACAGCGTCACCTCGTCCAGCAGCCGCTCCGGGGATTTGGCGCCCTTGATGATGATGGACTTCGAATACCGCCGGAGCTGCTGTTCCTC
>JAJFMS010000718.1 GCA_020696885.1 Armatimonadota bacterium
TACCGTTCCAACCCTTACGAAGCCGCCCCAGCGATCCTCAGCCGGCCCGTCTCATCCCAATAAATCCTGTTATCCTGTCAAAAACTCCCCCCTCAACCCGCGAAGCGCACGACGGACGAAGGGGGCAGCACCCCGTGGCGGACCGCCAGCTCGCAGAAGCGCTCCATCCCGGCCCGCTCGGCCGGGCCCAGGTCGTAGCGGATCGCTTCGGTGAGGTAGTGGTAGCAGAGCTCTTCCGGAAGCCGAAGCTCCTCGGCGCCGCGCTGCGCGAGCGCCGGGCGGTGGCGTAGGCCCCACTCCCTGGCGCGCAGCAGCAGTGCGGTGAGGCGTTCGTGGTCCACGGCCTGTCCCTGGCGCTCCACCGGCGAGGCCCACACCGCGTAGACGAACGGCAGCCCGGTGAGGTCGTCCCACTCCGCGCCCAGGTCGAGCCGTTCCAGCGGTGGGCCGGCCCAGCCCCCGGCGTCGAGCACCTGGTTTGCCTGGAGCGCGGGATTGCCGATGAGCAGCGCCGCATCCGCCTCCTCCAGCATGGAGCTCAGGTGAGGTGGTCGGGTGATGAACCGGGGAGCGGTGCGCCACCGCTCCGCGAACAGCACGCGGGCCAGCGCCACCGCGCTGCGGCTGCTGGCGTCCAGCGCCACGGTCTTCACGGCATGCACGGGTCGGCGGCAATAGAGCTGGATGCTGCACACCGGCCCCCGGGAGGAGACGCAGCCGCCGGGAAGGACTCGCAGCGATTCGTGGGGGAGCACGCCGCCGGTGGAGACAAGCGCCGCGTCCAGCGCTCCGTCCAGGAGCCGCGGGAGCAGCTCGGCGGGGATCAACGCCTCCAGGCTGACCGGCTCCCCGACCAGCCGCTCCGCATCCGGCTCCCGGAGCGCCGCCGCCAGCGGGTCCGCGTTGAGATAAGGCACCGTTCCAAGCCGCCACACCATCCGACTACCCCTACGTCGTCCGGTTCCCGTCCTCCGGGAGCCCTCAGGATCACCCTATTGTATCCGCGGGGCCGGGGTTGCCTTCGCTAAGGCGCGGCGGATGCCGATGGAGAGATGGAGAAGTGGAGTGATGGAGTAATGGGTACTGGTGCGGCCTACGGCCGCGGTCCCCGATACTCCACCACTCCATCTCTCCGTACCCTGGCCCGACGGGGAGCGGAGGTAATAGAATGAGGACGGCAGCAGCGATCCAGGGACGGGCCGGAGATCCATCCATGCGTCTGATCTCGCAAGACCAGGTGACCACCGAAGAGCCGCGCTACGACGCGGAGACGCTTCGTAAGGTCACGGCGTTGGCCCAGCGCCTCCAGGCGAAGGAGCAGGAGACCCTCAGCGCCCAGGAGATGGAGCAGATAGGCGCCGAAGTGGGGCTGAACCCCACCTTCAAGCTGAAGGCGCTTGCCCAGGTGACCGCCGGCGCCCGGCAGCTCGAGGTGAAGCCGGTCAAGGTCTCCAGGCCGGTCTTCCACGCCTTCGTGTCCGCCTGGTGGGCGGCCGGCTGGGTGCTCCCAATGTTCCTCACCATGTTGGACATGCAGTTCAACCGGCGCGGTCCGTTCCTTTTCTTCCTGGGGTGGGGGATCTACATCGGCGGCGGCGTGTTTCTCTCCAAGCTCGCCAAGGGGACCGAGGAAGCGCCGCACGCCGCCGCAGTGGCACCTCCCACCCAGAACGTTTCGCGGGCGGCACTGCTGGACGCGCTCTTCACGATCCAGGGCGCCCTGGAGGGCCAGAAGCAGCATCACGCCTTTCTCAGCGTGGACGTGGCCGGATCCTCCGCCATGAAGCGCGGCGAGCCGGAGCTGGCGGTGGAATACTCGTTCCTGCAACTCCAGTCGTGGCTGGAGGAGACGGTTGCCGCCTATGGCGGGGAGCTGCACAGCGCCGCCGGCGACGGGATGATGTGCGTGTTCACCAGCGACGCCGCCGCACTGCGGGCCGCGAAGGCGCTGCAGGCCGGCGTGCCGCAGTTCAACACGGAGCGGAGCCGCCTCTCGCAGCCGTTCCGCCTCCGGTGCGGCATCAGCGCGGGCGAGGTGGCGCTGGACCGGACGATGCCGTTCAGCCGGCAGCACAGCCCGATCATCGACCGCGCCGCCAACCTCCAGAAAGCCGCCGAGCCCGGAGATATCGTGGTCGCCGGCGAGCTGGCCGCCGCCGGCCTCGTGGAACTGGGTGGGCTGGCGCCGCTGCCGGAGCCGGTCCACAACGAGCCGGTGTTCTCCTGGCGGGCGGCGCAGCGGCAGAGCCGGGTCTGACGCTAAAAGTTGCGGAGCTTGGAAGCTCCGCACTCCATACTGGCCGAGCAGGCCGGGCAGCAAGGACCCAGGCCCGCTGGTTCTAACCCTGGGTGCCGCACGACGTGTATGGAGTGCGAGGCTTCCAAGCCTCGCAACCTCCCCTACGGATACCACTGCGGAGCTTGGAAGCTCCGCACTCCATATGCTTCGTGCGGCAGCCGCGGTGCTTCCCCGCTGTCGGTTCCCGGACCCGCTTCGCCCCTGGGAGCTACCGTGGTTCGGACACACTCTCCTCTACCGTGGGTAGCTCCGCGAACGGGATACTCTCCGGATCGATCGAGCCGCGATAGTTCTTCTGCCGGTACGATCCAGGCCGACGCAGTATCCGCTCGTTGGTGATCAGTCGTCCGCCTACCCATCGGTAGATGTTGCGGTGCTTGAACGCATCGGAGCGACCCGAGCGCAAGGCTTGCCCCAGCCGGCTGATGCGCACGCGCGCATTGCTCATACTGCCCCGACCCTCGATTCGAAGCTCGCAGAGGTGGGCTCCAGGAGCTTGATCTAGCCTGGACAGGAGCCCACTCTGGTCGCTCAGCTCCACGAGACGATCCCACAGTTCGCTGTTTGGCAACCTCACATAATCCGGCGTGAACAGCATCGAGTTGCCAATCGGCCAGCCTGCACGCTGCCAGTCATCCGTAAGGTGCTCCAGCAGCCGGTCGTCGAACAAGTCGAGCCCCCTCCGGTCGGGCAGGAAGTTCTCAAGGTGCGACCCCAGGGAGACCCAGGCTCCAACGTGATCGGGCAGCCCCGTGGCGTCCACCGTGATTTCGTCGCTATCCGAGGCGAGGTGATCGCGGACGGCTCGAAGCCGGGCCCTCAGATCGGCCACCGGCAGGCGGCTACTGAAGAGCCGGTGGAACTCTTCGATCGTTCGATCCACCACTAAATAGACCGGGTCCGGGTCCACTACCAGCGAGACCTTCCGGTCCGGGGCGTGTTCCTGCATCCAAGCCAGTACCCAGAGTCCCTTCAAGCAGCTCGTCAGTCCTGGGTCGGCCCAGAACACCAACTCATCGCCGGCTTCCATCACGCGGCAGCACAAACGGAGTGTCGCTTCGTCGTCATAAAGGGTCGAGCGAGCGAAGCACAGACGCATCTGCCGTTGGACGGCCAGGTCCACGTGCTGGGGACCCCACTCCAGCGGATCGATCAGCGCCGGAGCGTAACCCACGGGTAGTCCCACGATGTGCGACAGATCCTGGAACTCCTCGGGAAGACCCTGAATCCGGGCCGGACGGGCGTCAACGACC
>JAJFMS010000719.1 GCA_020696885.1 Armatimonadota bacterium
CCCACCGGAGCCGACCCGGCGTTCGTGCAGATGGCGCTGCGGACGCACTCCGTGGTCTCCGAGCTGAAGATGATCCCGAACGAGCCGCTCACCTTCACTGGGGAGACGATGTCCCGCACGGAAGACGCCATCATCGCCTACACCTGGGACCGCTTTCTGAAGACCGGCGACGAGACCTGGCCGCTCCGGCTGCCGATGACCAAGGCGGCGGTGCGCGCGATGGATACGGTTACCGCGTTCTGCCGGGATTCCACTCCAAAGAAGCCGAAGGTGGAGAAGTTCGTGGTGTCCGGCGCCTCGAAGCGCGGCTGGACCACCTGGACCACTGCGGCGGTGGACGACCGCGTGGTCGGCATCGCGCCGGCGGTGATCGACGTGCTGAACGTGGAGGCTTCCATGCGGCACCACTTCCGGGCCTACGGGTTCTGGGCGCCGGCCGTGCAGGACTACACCCGGATGAACCTCCAGCAGCGCGGCTCGGACGATCGCTACAAGGCGCTGATGGGGATCGAGGATCCTTACTCCTACCGCGCCCGCCTCACCATGCCGAAGCTGATCCTCAACTCCGCGGGCGATCAGTACTTCCTGCCGGACTCCTGGCAGTTCTACTGGAAGGACCTCCCCGGCGAGAAACACCTGCGGTACGTGCCGAACACCAACCACAGCCTGCGCCAGCAGCCGGATGTGATGCTCACCCTCCTGGCGTTCTACGAGGGGATCCTCGCCGAGCGCCCGCGGCCGCAGTTCTCCTGGAAGGTCCAGAAGGACGGCAGCATCCAGGTGAAGACCAAGGACCAGCCGTCGGAAGTGCGGCTCTGGCAGGCCACCAATCCCAAAGCGCGGGACTTCCGGCTGGAGACCGTGGGGCCGATCTACACCAGTACGGTGCTGGAGCCGGAGAAGGCGGGGGTCTACACCGCCCGCGTTCCCAAGCCCGCCGCGGGCTGGACCGCGTTCTTCGTGGAGCTGACGTTCCCGGGCGGCGGCACGGTGCCGTACAAGCTGACCTCCGGCGTCCACGTGGTGCCGGACGTGCTTCCGTTCCCGGCGCCGGGTTCCAGGCCGGAGACGAAGTAACGCCGTCGCGACCGCCCCGTCGGCATGGCGTTCGCCATGTCGATGGGCTGCGTGCTACTCGGCGGCGCCGCGAACGATCAACACGGAGCAGGGGGCATGACTCAGGACATGCTGGGACACGCTGCCGAGCAACACCCGCTCCAGGGCGCCCGCGCCGTGGGAGCCCAGAACAATGAGGTCTGCCCCTTCGTCCGCGGCAGTCGCGATCAGCCCGGGCGCCGCGTCGCCGGAGCGAATCTCGGTGACGACCTGCTTGCCCGTTTCCCGCAGCGCGTCTGTGGCTTCAGCAAGCCGGCCGGCCGCCTGCTCCCGCTGCCATTGGTCGAAAGGGATGCTCGTTTCGGTAAGCGGCGGCGTCAGGATCAGGTGCTCATGCATGATCTGGTGCAGGTTGGCCAGCACGGCCACCACGCGCACTTCGCAGCCCGGCGGCAGCGGAAACCGGCGCAGGTAATCCACCGCATGGGTGGAGCCCGCCGAGCCGTCTACGCCGAGCACCACCTGCCGTAGTCCCTCCCCGGACCCGCGCACCAGCAGCACCGGACAGGGCGCGTGCCGGGCAACCCGCTCCGCCACGCTTCCGAGAAGGAAGCGGGCCAGGGCCGAGCGGCCGTGCGATCCAAGCACGATCAAATCCGTGGACAGCTCTTCAGCTGCGGAGAGGATCTCGGCCGCCGCATGGCCTCGCCGGGTGCAGCGCACCATGGCCGTTTCCGACGTCGTGAGAGCCGTTGCCGCCACCTCGAGAGCCAGTTCCGTTTGATCATGGCGATCGTCCGGGCTCACATGCAACACCGTGCTGGTCGCCCCGGGTGGGAGCGGCAGCGTCGCCAGCAGGCGTCCGGCCGCCGTAGCGCCTTCCGACCCGTCCGTCGCGTACAAGATTCTCATGAGTGTCTCTGCCGTTCTGTTGTCCGCCCCGAGGTCGAGGCTGATCAATGGACCGCGAATTGGCCGCGCAGCTGGGCCAGGGCGCGCTTCTCCAGCCGACCGATCTGCATCTGGGACATACCCAATTGGCGGGCTACTTCGCGCTGACTTAGCCCGGCGAAATACCGCATCCGGATGATCTCCCGCAGCGGCTCCGCCAGGTGACGGAGGGCCTGCCCCAGGCTCACCCGGTGCTCCGCTTCCTGCAGGCCGGCATCCTCGCCGCCCAGGCACTGCGCCAGGTCGCCGTTCCGGTCCGCGAGTTCCCCCGAGTCCAGCTCGCAGTCCAGCGAGAGCGGGTGCGTCGCTTCGTCCAGCCGGAGCACCTCCTGCACACGCTCCTCCGTGACGTCGAGGGATGAGGCCAGCTCCCCGGCCGACGGCTGGCGACCCAGGCGCCGCGTGAGCTCCCGGCCGGCGCGCTCCACGCGAACGGCCAACTCCTGCACGCCGCGGGGCACGTGCACCGGCCGGGAATGGTCACGGAAGTAGCGCCGGATCTCGCCCAGGATCGTGGGCGTGGCGAAGGTGCTGAACCGGAAGTTGGTGGACGGATCGAACCGGTCCACCGCCTTGACGAGGCCCATCCGTGCCACCTGGCACACGTCCTCGCTCTCCACCCCCCGCTGCAGGTACCGGTTGGCGATGGAGTAGGCGAGGCGCTCGAACTGATGGATCAGCGCTTCCCGGGTGCGCGGATCGTGCGTTTGAGCGTAGTCCGCCCACAGGCGATCGGCGGTACGGTTGTCCAGTTCCTGCTGAGTCATCTCTCGGCTCCCCTGCTGGCAATGCAGAAAACAAAAGCCCTCGCATGCTCCGGACAGGGAGCTTGCGAGGGCGAAACTTGGCCCGTGGTCCGATGGCGGCATACGGGGCCGGCTGGACCTGGTTTTGCGGTTGTCAGCTAACAGGACGGGGCGGTTGCCGCGCGGTGTCGCAACTATTTTTCGCGGTTGACGGAGCGGCTACTCGCTGGCTATACTCCGGTGTAATTGAAGATTGCGGATGCCGTCCATGATCGCCGGCGCCCGCAGGCCTTGAACGCCGTTTCGACCGGAGCCCCCCGTTGGGTGTTGCCGGCGACGGCGTTTTTGTCGTTTTAGGCGGACCATGATCCACTCTTCGCCCACCGAGACCGGGCACCGCACCCCAGCAGAAGGCTCGCGACGGCTCCGCGAGCTGGAGGCGCTGCACTCGATCGCCGGCGTCGTGCATGGCTCCCTCGAGCTGGAGCAAGTCCTGAGCCACGCCCTGGAGCAGGTGCTGGCGCTCTTCGAGCTCGACGCGGGCGTCGTGCGGCTGCTGGACGTCTCGACCGGCGACCTGATACTGGCAGCGAGCGCAAGTCCAACCGTGGTGCTGGTGGACGAGCTCGCGCACACCGCCCGCATCGGCGAGGGCACCGGTGGGCTGGCCGCCCGGGAGCGCGCCATCGCGGTGATCGACGACCTGGCGACCGGCGAATTCGCGGAGTCGACGTGGGCCCGGGCCGGGTTTCACACCTTCGTGGCCGCGCCGCTGTTGTGCAAGGGGATGCTGGTC
>JAJFMS010000720.1 GCA_020696885.1 Armatimonadota bacterium
CCGCGGAGTTCGCCCACCTCTGGCGCCTGCAAGGCACCCCGATCGAAGGACGCGCCGCCGAGGTCTTCCCGAACGACGGGTACTACTGCCCCACCTGCACCTACTACCTGGGCGGCACCGTGCAGAAGCTGCTGGAAGACCAGTTCCTCTGCCCTCGCTGTAACACCGGCGAGCGGTACTGGCCGTAAACCCGCTGGAAAGCGGTCCGGCTGCGCCGGGGATTTGGCGCTTGTCGAGTAAGAGAGAAAGAGTAGGAGTAAGACTCTGCACTACGGCTAGGCGAGCGCGGAGTTGGCGGAGGCGGCCAATCGCCACGAACAATCTGGGGGACGGCGATCTCGGAGCATGAGCCATGCACGTTCAAGCGATCCAGATCACTGATCCCGGTATGCGCAGAGATGAAGCGGCAGCGGCACATGCTCCCGGAATTAGAGCGCCTGTTCAGTCAGGCGCCTGAGGCACTTGAGTGGTGAGAGGAAAGCATTGAATCAACGGACCTTCAACGGTACCGGCTTTCAGGCCGGAGAGATCGGGCTCGGCGCGTGGCAGATCGGCGGAAGCTGGGGCGAGGAGATCGCTGAGGCAGAAGCGATCGCTACGCTGCACGCGGCCGTCGACAGCGGCGTCAACTTCATCGATACGGCGGACGTCTACGGCGACGGCCGCAGTGAGTCGCTGATCGGGCGGTTCCTGAAGGAGCGCTCGGACCGGCTGTTCGTAGCGACCAAGCTCGGACGGGGTGGCGATCCCGGTTGGCCGGGCAACTTCGCGCTGGAGGCGATGCGGAAGCACACCGAGGCCTCGCTGAGCCGCCTGGGCGTGGAGACCCTCGACCTGATCCAGCTCCACTGCATCCCGACGGACGAGCTGCGACGGGGTGAAGTGTTCGAGCACCTCCGCACGCTCCGGCAGGAAGGGAAGATCCGGCACTGGGGCGTGAGCGTGGAGTCGATGGAAGAGGCCGAAATCTGCCTGGACCAGGACGACCTCACCTCGCTCCAGATCATCTTCAACATCTTCCGCCAGAAACCGATCCACACGATCTTCTCGCGCGCCAAGACGCAGAGCGTCGGGATCATCGTCCGCCTCCCGCTGGCGAGCGGACTGCTCTCGGGTAAGCTCTCGCGTGAGACGCGCTTCGCGGAGACCGACCACCGCAACTTCAATCGCGACGGCCAGGCGTTCAACGTGGGCGAGACCTTCGCCGGGCTCCCGTACGACGCCGGCGTGGACCTGGTAGACGAGCTCCGGCCGCTGGTGCCCGAAGGCCTCACGATGGCGCAGCTTGCTCTGCGGTGGTGCCTGGACCACGACGCCGTGAGCGTGGTGATCCCGGGAGCCCGGAACCCGGAGCAGGCCCGCGGAAACGCCGCCGCCTCCGACCTGCCGCCCTTGAGCACGGAGCTGCACCAGCGGCTCTCGGACTGGTACGAGCAGCGCGTCGCCGCACAGATCCGCGGGCCGTACTAGGCGTTCGCCGTTCATCCGCAGAGAGGCCCGAACTATCTCGATCCTCGAGATAGTTCGGGCCTCTACTCTTCATCGCGGCGCTCGCCCAACGCCGTACCTCATCCGTAGTCCCAGCGGGACGACCGGCCGTTTGCCCCGCGTTTCAACGTGGGGCAACGACTAGACCGGCTCCTCGCTGCCGAAGTACTCCCGCAGCCCTTCCGCGGTCGGCTTCATCCCCTGGTCCTCGCTGTTCCAGTTCGCCGGGCAGACCTCGCCGTGCTCCTCGCAGAACTGGAGCGCTTTGACCGTACGGAGGATGTCGTCGATGTTCCGGCCCAGCGGCAGCGCGTTCACGATCTGGCACTGCACCACGCCCTCTTTGTCGATGAGGAAGGCACCACGCAGGGCCATGCCGCCCGGGAGCAGCACATCGTAGTCGGTAGCCACGGTCTTGTTGAAGTCCGCCCGGATCGGGAACTCCACGCCTCCGATGCCGCCCTCACGCCGCGGCTGAGCGAGCCACGCCAGGTGAGAGAACCAGCTATCCGTGGAGGCGCCGATCACCTGCACGTTGAGCGCCTCGAACTGCGCCAGTCGCGCCTGGAGCTCGTGGAGCTCCGTCGGGCAGACGAACGTGAAGTCCAGCGGGTAGAAGAACAGCAGCACATACTTCTCGCCGTGGAACTGCGACAGCGTGAAGTTCTCGATGATCTCGGCTTTCTGCACCGCCGTGACGCTGAAATCCGGCGCGGGCTTGCCTACTAAAACAGCCATTCGTATCTCCTCACGTGGGTCAGAGGGCGCAAAGCGCCCGGAACTCGGACGCCGCCAGGGCGTCCGCTCGAAACGGCTAGCGATCACTCACCGTGGCCGCCGGCGCCCGCTCGCAGGCGCCGCACAGCCCGGTAAACTCCACGGAAACGGCTTCTACTCGGAAGTCGCAGCCCGGAAGCGCCTCCTGGGGCAGGGCGGGCCAGGAAGCACCCAACAGCTCCGGCACGATGTCGACAATGGTGTGGCAGCGCCGGCACACCGCGTGGTGATGGGGCTCCGTGTTGACGTCGTAGCGTCGCCGGAGCTCGTCAACAATCACTTCCCGCACCTCCTCCATCTCGGTCAGGAGCTGGAGGGTGTTGTAGACGGTGGCGAAGGAAAGAGTAGGGTAGCGCGCCAGCACATCCTGGTAGACTTCCTCTGCGGAGAGATGCCCCCGCCGGGTGCCCAGGCACTCGAAGATGGCGATGCGCTGCGGCGTGAGCTTCACGCCTCGCTCGCGGCACCGTTGCAGAAGATCTTCGAGTGGCAGCATGGAATCGGACCTACCTAATAACCATTCTAAACTAGTCTCTATTTACCGCGACTTGTGGGGCAGTGTCAACGACTACCAGGGAGCAATTCGATGGCGGCTGACGAGGAAGAGACGATCCTGATCATCGTGGATGCGGAGACGCGGGAGGCCTACCGGCGCGGAGAGGGGCCCAAGGACAGCGGGCCGCTATTCTTCACCACCCGCGAGCACCTGGAAGCGTTCGCGGACGACGAGGGGATCGACGAGTACACGATCCACGAGGTGCCAGCGGGAATCCTTTCACGCATGAAAGGGAAGCCGCATTGGGTGGACGGGAAACAGCGCTGAGCGGTGGGGGAGCTATGCGCCGGTCGCTCGGGAGCGCCGGATCTGGATGACCGCGGCGTGGAACTGCAGCGCCACGGGAGGGTGGATCTTCGCCACCTCCAGCTCGATCGCCTGGACACGTGGAAACCTTGCGAGGACCTGCTCGGCCATCCGCTCGGCCAGGGTCTCGACGAGCTGCACAGACGGCCCGGTCCCTACGCCGATGATCACTCGCGCCACTTCGCCGTAATCCACGGTCTCGGCCACGTCGTCGGCGCGGGCGGCGGCGCGGAGGTCCAGCTCCAACACCGCATCGATGCGGTACCGGTGCCCCACTTCGCGCTCCGCGGCGGGAACTCCGTGGAACCCGTGCAGCTCGATGCCTTCGATCCGGATCCGATCCATAGCTACCTTCTCTGGCCCTTGCCAGCTTGGTTCGTATACGGCGATGTTCTGCTACAATAGGGAC
>JAJFMS010000721.1 GCA_020696885.1 Armatimonadota bacterium
CTCCGTGGAGTTGTTGCCGAAGAGCTGGAGCAGGCCGCCCAGCGGGTTGCTGGGCCCGTCCGTGACGTACTCCAGGAACGCAAAGCACATCTCATCCGTCGTCTCTTCGCCGAAGGTTACGCGCTTGGGCGGGTTGTTCGGGTTCAGGGCGTTGCCGGCGGAGTTGTCGAAGTAGGCCACGAGGTCCAGCTTGGTGCCCTTGGGCAGCACCAGCGGCTCCTTGTAGATGTACGTGTCCTGCCAGCGGTAGTCCCAGTCCTTGATCCAGACCATGGTGGAGGACTTGCCGTCCGGGAAGGTGGCGGTGACCTTCATCTCCTTCCCCAGCAGGTGCATGTGCGGGGTGATGGCGATGACGGTGGACGCAAACGGCAGCGTCACGCTCTGCGAGATCTGGTGGCGCGGCTCGTTGGCGGGGATATCGATGCGCAGGTTGGTGAGCGGGAAGGTCTTGACCGCCTTCGTCACCGGCTCCTTGGCGAAGTAGATGCCGATGCTGGTCTGGTCATCCTCGGGCTTACCGGTCTTGTGGTAGTGCATCTGGATGACGAGGTCCGAGTTCTTCGGGAGCGACCGGCCGATGCCCTTGGGCAGGAACCGCGGCATGTTGCCCGGTGCCCAGCCGCCCAGCGCGCCGCTGGGTAGGAAGCCCACGCCGCCCGGCCCGGAGTTGTAGCCCGGCTCCGGGTCCTTCTGGTCCAGCGCGCGGCCGCGGCCCGAGGTGTCGATGAAGTTCAGGACGTGGTGCACCACGCGCGGGTTGCCCGGACGCACCTCGACAGCCACGACGCTCTTGTCCTCGGTCAGGCCGGTGGGGAGCACAAAGCACCGGAAAACGTCGCGGCCGGTGGCTTCCACGTGGAACGAGGACGGCATCTTGACGATGAGGTCCGGCTTCCCGAGGCCCCAGCCGTCCGCCCACTCCTTCGCCGGCGGGGCGTCCTTGGCGTTCCCTTCCGGCGCGCCGGCATCCGCCCAAGCGGCCAGCTTGCCGATCTCGTCGTCGCTCATCCGGCGAACGTCCTGGAACTCACCGTGGCCGGGCTCGGCCTTCCAGGGCGGCATCTGGCGGGTGGTGCTGAATTCCTTGATCTCCGCGGCCCAGTTCTTGGCGTCCGAGTAGGTGAGCAGGGAGAAGGGCGCCACCTGGCCGGGGCGATGGCAAGACTGGCAGCGCTCCTGGAGGATCGGGGCTACGTCGCGGTGGTAGGTGACCTTGGCGGTTGCGGAGGCGACCGGCTCGGGGCGGGAGAGGGCGCAGCCGAACGCCGCGGTCACGGCCCTGGTCACCGGCTTGCCGGCCAGCACTGCGTCCACCACGGTGCGGAGCTCGCCGCAGTCCGGATCGCGGCGCTGCTTGGTGCGGCTGGTGTAGGCGTCGTCCAGACGGCCGCGATAGCGCACGGAGCGGTTCTCATCCAGCACGAACGCTTCCGGGGTTACGCGCGCGCCGAGCTTGTTGGCGAGGGCCTGGTCCGCGTCCTTCAGGATCGGAAACGAAAACTTGTATTCAGCGGCGTGCTGGGCGACCTGCTTCACGTCTTCGCCGGGGTTGGCGTTGATGCCCAGCACCTGCACGCCGCGGGCCGCGTAGGCGTTCTGCAGCGCGGAGAGCGGCGCCGCGTAGCTGTTGGAGATCGGGCAGCCGGTGCCGACGAACACGACGACGACCGCCTTCTTGTCCTTCAGCTCCGCCAGGGTGCGCGTCTTCCCGGTGGTGTCCTTCAGCTTGAAGCCGTCCAGCTTCTTGCCGATGGTGGCCTCCGGCTTGGGCAAGCCGGGCGCGGCGCTGAGCTGCGCGAGACCGAGCAGCGTGATGGTGGCGGCCGCTCCGGCGGCCAGCAGCACTCGAGCGGGGCGAGCCCGCTTCGAGGTCATGATTCGGTGGGTGGTATCCGATCGCATTCCGTTGATCATCCCCTCTGGAGAGCCGCCGCCAGACGCTGTCGCTGCTGATGGGAGCAGAAGCCACTAACGAGAACGGAGTAATGGAGTAGTGGAGAACTGGAGTAAAGGGGAACGCGGCCGAAGGGCCGCACCAGTACCAACACTCCGTTACTCCATTACTCCAGTTCTCTAACTCTCCCGGGCCTTTAGTGGTTCACGCTCAGTATAGCGACAGTATCGGCACATTCAGCGCCACTGCGATTCTCCCGGCCTTACATTTCTCATAACGCGAAGCCGGGACGGGAGTACGGTGCTATCGCACAGAATCCGCGCTCCCCGGGTTTGCCGGGGCCGTGTTGGTCCGTGTGGTCAGGCGTCCCGCAGCCAGTCCGCCTCTCCCTCTTCCCGGTGAGGACGCGACATCAGGCGACCCACCGCTTCCGCGGGAGGGGCACCTTCATACAGAATGCGGTAGAGCTCCCGTACGATGGGGGATTCTACGCAGAGTTTTTCCGCGAGCCGGCAGGCCGCTTCCGTGGTGGGTACGCCCTCGGCCACCTGGTGCAGCGACTCCTGGGCATGGGGGAGGCTATCGCCCCGTCCCAGGGCCAGCCCCACCCGGTAGTTGCGGGAGAGCGGGCTGTGCGCCGTGGCCAGGAGGTCGCCGAGGCCGGAGAGGCCGCTGAAGGTTCCGGGAAGCGCGCCGGCCGCCACGCCGAGGCGGGTCATCTCCGCGAGGCCGCGGGTGAGCAGGGTGGCTTTGGTGTTGTTTCCGTAGCCCAACCCGTCCGAGATGCCGGCGGCAATGGCGATCGGGTTCTTCAACGCGCCGCCCAGCTCCACGCCGATCACGTCCGGATTGGTGTACACCCGGAAGGTGGCGGTGCTGAACGCCTGCTGCATCTCTCGGACGGCGCCCTCGTCCACGCCGGCGATCACGGTGGCGGTGGGCATCCCCTGGACCAGCTCGCCGGCCAGGTTAGGCCCGGAGAGCACGGCCACGTGTTGTGAGCGCGCAGCGCCCAGCGCCTCCCCGGCTACCTCCGTGGGGCGGAGGCCGGTCCCGCGCTCCAGTCCCTTGGCGGCCAGGAGCACTCGCACGTCCGCGGGCAGCAGCGGCAGGGCCCGCTCCAGCGTGGCCCGCACGGCAGCCGTGGGCACGGCGACTACCACCAGCCCGGCTCCCTCCAGCGCGACGGCGAAGTCCGCGGTGGGCGAGATCGGGGCGGGAAGGTCCAGGTCCGGCACGTACCGCTCGTTCCGGCGGGTGCGCGCGGTCAGCTCCGCTTGCTCCGCGTCGCGGAACCAGAGCCGCACCGGGATGCCCTTCCCTCCCAGCACCCATGCCAGCACGGTGCCCCAGCTTCCGCCTCCCAGCACGGCGACCATGGCGGCTCTCCTGGTGGGCGGGCTCAGGACTCGCGGCCGAGCGCGTAGCGGGCGATATCGCGGATCGCGGCGCCGTAGGGGTTAGCTACCTGCGCTCGCTCGATGGCGTCCAGTGCCGCGGTGGTGTGGTCTTCCACCCGCGCCGCGACGAACTCCGCGGTGCCCAGGTCATTCAGCAGCTCCAGCACCACCGGCACGTCCCGCGCCTCGAGCGCGGACCGCAGCCGGTCGCCCGTGTCCGTCCCGGCGGGCGCGGCTTC
>JAJFMS010000722.1 GCA_020696885.1 Armatimonadota bacterium
GGCGGCATTTCGTCCGGCGCTGCGGGTCCGGGCCCAGCGCCGGACTGCGGTCCCCAGCCTGCACCGGATCCGGGCTCCGAGGGAGGCTTCAGGAACCCGAACGGAGTGGCGACTCCTTGCGGCGTGATCAGCGGTCCTCCCGGGGGCATCTGCGCGCCTTGCGGCGGCTGCCCCGGTCCTCCGCCCTGCCCGAACGGCGCAAAGCCATCCGGCTCGGGCTGAGCACTGGGCGGCGGCATGCCGCCCTGCGCCTGCAGCGGCAAGGCGCAGCGGGCACAGGAAAGCGCATCCGGTGGGTTCGGCTGCTGACACTGGGGGCAAATGTGCGCCGGAGGGTTTGGCATGGGGCTCCTTGGGTCAAACCAAACCTGGGGTACGACCGCCGCATGCGGCGCGCGCGTAACCATACGGCCGGAGCCGCGTTCATTCAAGTTGTCGGTGGTCTGGCTGGTAGGGCTTATATACCCCGCTTTAGCCCCCGTTTGACAGGGATTGCGGCGATAGACGCGATTTCATCCGCGCCTCCCCCGCAAGCTCCCGACCCTCGCCGATCCCGCTGCAGGAGACGATTTACCCATGGACCGGCGTGAAGCCATCGAGAACATTCCTCCCGAAGCCTGGATCCAGCGCCGGAGCCAGCAGCAGGGCTATCTCTCCCTCTGGGATCTCCATCCCAAGTGGCTGACGGCCTGCTTCGGCTGGGAGTACCAGCGCGCCTACCGGGACACGGATCCCTGGAAAGACGTCACCGGCACTTTCGGCTTCTTCCGGCAGGACAATACTTACGAGTTCCTGATCTTCAGCAAAACCTCGCCGCTCCACTGCTACGAGTTCACGTGGAACCAGACGTCCACCGTCGTGGCGCCCACGATGGACGGACTGGCGCGGGAAGGGCTGGAAGCCACGCGCCAGAACGACAACCCGGCGCTGGTGCTCCTCCGCGATCGGCAGACCGGTGAGGTGGTGCAGCTTCACGTGGAGATGCTGGAGTCCGGCAGCGCGCCGGCGCGTGCGGCGCGGGAAGCCGCCTCGCTGGAGCCGTGGCGGCGGGCGCTCTCCTGGTACCTGGTGGTGCGCAACAACGATCCGGAAACGTACATGCGCCGGGTGCACGCGGCGTTCCGGCAGTTTCTGGAGTCGGTGCCGCTGAATACCATGACCATGGAGCAGCTCCAGTTCTTCCAGCAGCAGCGGCTGCTGCCGGAGATCCTGCCGGACGCGGGGCCGGAGAACCTCCCGCAGCTTATGGCGGAGATTCAACAGCAGCGCGCCTGCTTCAACAGCCCGCACGGCAACCGGGTCCCGCGCGTGTTGCTGGGGATCGACCCGCACCTGATCGAGCTGGTGGACGTGCAGGCGCTGATGATGATGGGGGCGGTGAAGGAGCTGAAGAGCTTCGTGGACCGGGAGCTGATCAAACTGGGGAAGACCAACCCGGAGATCAAGCGGCTGTGGAACACCCCGAACGGCCGGGCCCAGGTGCTGGCCCACCCGGCGGTGCAGGCGATCATGAACCATCCCGAAGCGCTCAAGGAGAAGCAGGACGCGATGCACGCGGCCTGGCGCCAGATGGGTCAGCAGAACGGCATGGCGTACGACATCGAGCAGATGATCGCCAACCAGCAGATGCAGCAGATGTGGAATGGCGGCGGCGGTGGCGGCAACGAGCCGCCGCCGCCCTGGAAGATCTACCAGCCGTTCGATCCGGAAGCCCCGCAGCAGCAGCAGGGCCCCGGGGCGGGCTTCAACCTGGGCGGTGTTCTCTCCCGCTTTGGGTTCTGATCGGATCCGTGTGGGAGTATGGAAGTATGGGGGTCGATGTGATTGAACCTCTTCCCCACGCTCCCATACTCCCATACTCCCATAAGCCTCCCGCTGAGCTGCTGCTGCTGCTGCTGGTATGAGTCATGTTGAAGATGATGTGAACGCTAGCGAGTACGAAGCCACTCTCCCACCCCTCGCGCATTCGATCGGTCCCCCACAGCTCGCTCTCGGAGTAACCGCATGTCCGTTTCCTCGGTCCCGGTCGTCTTGATCAGCCCGCCGCTGCCCTATTACCGGCACACCTTCGCGGCTCCGAGTACCACGGGCGGACCGGACACGCAGGTCCCCCCGCCGATGTTCTACGGCGTTACCGGCTTCCGGATCCCGGCGCTGGCCGTGATGCCCACCGGTTACGCCCAGCAGCCGGAGACGATGGTGCAGCAGATCCTGTACCGCTTCCAGCGGTTCATCCGGGAGCTGCACGTTCCGAACGCCCGCCGCTCGTTCGCGCTCCAGTTGATGTCGCATCCGCGGTCGACCCTCGGCTCTCACGTCGGGATGTACATGCTGTGCCGCACGGCGGAGGAGACCCGGGAGATGGCCGCCGCTACCGCGGAGCGGGCCGCGCTGCACGCGCTCAGCCACTTCCCGCAGGAGGGCCTCTTCTCATTCGGCACGCCGGTCTGGCTTACGGAGGAGGAGCTGCAGCAGTGCCTCTTTATGCCGGACGTGATCCCCGAGGCGGACGTGGTGGAGCTCCGGAAGTACCAGGAGAAGCAGATCTGGGACCGGCTCAGCCAGACCAATTACCTCCAGTACGTGCCCCACCGGTTCTGGCCGGACACCCAGATGGACCCGTGGCTGGTGCTCATCGAGAACCTTTCGCGGGTGTCGCAACCGGTGGCGGTGCGGATCGAGATCACGCCCACCTGTGCGGAGGACGCGTCCGCCGTGGAGGAGCTGGCCACGGCTGCGCGCTGGTTCGGCCTCATCGATGAGGACATCGCGCGCCGGGCCACCAAGCCGGACGTGGAGGTCCAGGACGCCAAGACCGGCGAGTACAAGGAAGAAGGCCTGCGCACCGAGACCAAGCTGGCGTTGGCCAGCGCTTCCCGGATGGCGTATGTCAGGCGCGGCAAGCACGTCTTCGAGAAGCTGCTGGAGAACGCGGATCAGCTCTTTGCGGTCCGCGTGCTCATTGCGGCGAAAGACGAGGTGCCGGACAACATCGTCCAGAGCGTGCGTTCGGCGCTTTCCACGCCACCGCCCGCCTCGCGCGACATCGCGCTGGGCTGGATCCGGCCGGAGATGGTTCGGCCGAAGCCCACGCTGGTGGACCGCGGCCCGGCGCTGCGGCAGTTGAACTGGATGGCGCAGAACCGGTGGGCCCGCGAGGACCTGCAGGATAACTGGTACGGGCCGGACCTGCGCAGCCTGGCCACGGCCGAGGAAGCGTGCAGCCTGTTCCACCTGCCGATTGCGGAGAAGGCGGGCAAGACTTCGGCCCTCAGCACCTCGGAGACGCCGTTCATCATACCGCCGGAAGTGCTGGCCTCGGACCGCTTCGACGAGGATGAGAAGTTGATCCACGCCGGCTATCTGTACCAGCGCGAGACGCTGCTGAACCCGGGCAACGTAGGAGAGCGCGCGCAGGTGTTCGATATGCCGCTCAAACGGCTGATGATGCCGTCGCTGCTGGTGGGTGCCCCGGGTAGCGGCAAGAGTAACATGGCGCTCTACATGCTGCTCCAGCTCTGGCGCGACCACA
>JAJFMS010000723.1 GCA_020696885.1 Armatimonadota bacterium
GACGCCGGGGGCGTTCTCGGGGAAATGGATTCCCCACGGCAGGGTGGTCGGGCCGCCGTAGCAGCAGCCGTTTAGCAGGCAGCCGATCCGCCCGATCGTATAACCGATCGCGATTCCCGGGGCAGCGGCGTCGGCCATCTCCAGCACCGGCAGGCGGCGGCGGCGCATGTACACCGCGCCCGCGAGGACGGCCGCGATCACCCCGCCGTGGAACGACATCCCGCCTTGCCAGAGCGCTGCTACCTGCCAGAGCTGGGTGGAGAACGTCTTCCAGTTCAGGGCCACGAAGAGCAGGCGAGCTCCGGCCACGCCGGCGAAGAGGATCACCACCGCCGCGTCCAGGAACGCGTCGCCGTCGAGGCCACGGCGCTGTGCGAGGCGAGCCGCCAGCCACAGGCCGGCGCCGAATCCCAGGATGACCATCAGCCCGAACGAGTAGAGGGTGAAGGGGCCGATCTGAACCAGGTGCGGCAGCATCGTTTAGGCCCCGCCGTTGCCGCATTCGCCCGCGGCGCGCGGCTCCACCACCGGCTCCGGGTCGGGTGGGTTGATGAAGGAGAAATAGCACACCAGCGCCACGGCCCCCAGGCTGATGGCGGTATCCGCCACGTTGAACACCGGCCACCAGCCGAAGTCGATGAAGTCCACGACCTGGCCGATCCGGATGCGGTCCGCCACGTTCCCCAGCGCCCCGCCCATCGGCAGCGCCAGCCCGAGTAGCAGCACCGGATGCAGGGCGATACCGCGACGGAGCAGGCGGGAGCGGTAGATGATGATCCCGAGCACCGCGCCGAGGGCCGCCGCGATGAGGAGCGGTCCCCCGCCGGCAAACTGGCCGAACGCCACGCCGGGGTTGTGCGTGAAGGTGAGCGACACCACGCCGGGAATCACCGGAACGGAGCGGTGGAGCGGCAGGGACATCTGCACCAGGTGTTTGGTCCACTGGTCCAGCGCCACCACCAGCGCTGCTATCACCCAGAACGCATAACGCAAAGTTCATCCCCCCACATCGCCGCGGCGGCGGCGCCCCACCAGCGGGCTACTTCATGCTCCGTGCTGCGCAGGCAAAAGTCAAGCCGCTCCCCGGCTACGGGCTCGTGTACAACGGCGGCTGCAGCCCTCGGAGGTTTGGCTCGAACTCCGGATCGAACGGATACCGCCGCTTCGTGTCCGGCCAGAGGCACTGCAGTGCCGGGAACTCGTTGCCCTGGTAGAACCATCGCGCGCAGCCCAGGTACTCCCGGTAATGCGTGCGGTCTACAGTCCGGAACGTAACGAGATACTCTTCCAGGGCCCCATCGGACTCCACTCCGTCGTCGAAGCGGGCGCCCGCCTGAACCTCGTCGCCAAGCGCGTTGATCATCTGGAACAGCGTATCCACCGGCAGCCCGAACACGATCAGCTCCGGGTGCCGGAACGACTCGTACAACCCGACCGAATAGACGAACGCGGGCCCTTCCTCGTCCGCCGCCACCCCGGTCAGGTGCCAGCCAAAGGAGCGCACGTCCTCCAACAGCTTGCGATCGCTATCATCCTCGGGATCCGGCCATGTTCGGGCCGGGCGCGCCGGGTTCTCCGTACCGTCCATCATCGTCATCTCCCAGGCTCTCCGAGGTCCACCGCCACCTGGCGCGAGGCCCTCGCAGCCGAAGTTGTCATCCTGGAGCGCAGCGAAGGTTCTCGCCCCCGCACGTGTGTCCATGCCCGGTCCAACACGCCCCATGCGAGATCCTTCGCTGCGCTCCAGGATGACCGAGCGCGAGAGCGGAGACGTACGGACGGAGCCTCCGCCGCTCTATGCCCCTCCGCCAACCCGAGCCACCTCCACGTCTTCCCTTTTCGCGCTTTTTCGCGTGTTTCGCGTGCAATCTCCCTATCTCGCGGGCAGATCTCAGACGAACCCACCGCGGGTGTCGTAGAACGCCGGGTCTACCTGATGCCACGGCTCGAAGGTGGTCTCCAGGTCCAGGGTCCGGCCGGTCGCCGCGGCTTCGTAGCCCTTGAACAGGATCTCGTGGACGTGGAGCTGCAGCCGGCCGCTGCAGCGAGGCTCGGAGCCGGTCCGGATGCTCTGGACGAAGTGATCGATCATGCTCTCGTTCGGTGTGGACGGCGAGATCGGCATCCGGTAGCAATCTTTGAACCCCTGCCACTCGATCGGCTCTCCGCCCGCCACGAGCCCGCCGGGAGCGTGCAGGATCACCTGACCGCCGCTGATCCAGAGCGTGCCCTGGCGACCGTAGACCGTGGTGTCGTTCCGGGTGAACGAGGTGCCCCAGAGGGTGCGGATCACGGCCTGCTGCCCGGTCTCCCACTCCACCACTAGCGTCACGTTGTCGTCCACGTCCGACTCCACGCGCTTCCCGTCGCCGACGATCCGGTGCGGGATGAGGGTGTTGACCATCCCCGCCACCCGCTTTGCCGGTCCCAGTAGCGAGATGAGCCGGCTCACCGGGTAGACCTGGCAGTCCAGCATGGCGCCGCCGTGCGACACGGAGCGGTCGTAGTACCAGTTGTCGCGCGGCGGGCCGGGGATGAGCAGCGCCGCTTCGGCCCCGGTCAGCTTCCCCAGGTGCGCTTCGTTCAGGTACTCCAATGCAGTCAGGAATGCCGGGGAGTGGTCGAACGGCAGGCACATTAGCTGTGCGCCGCCGCGCTCGGCCGCCGCCACCATCGCGCGGCAGTCCGCGAGGGTCGTCGCCATCGGCTTCTCGTCCAGCACGTGGATGCCCTGCTCCAGTGCCGCGATGGCGGGCTCCGCGTGCAGGGAGTGCGGCGTGGTAATCACCACGCCGTCCGGACGTACCTCGTCCAGCATCCGGCGGTAGTCATCGAACCACCGGTCGATGCCGTGCTCCCGCCCCTTCCGCTCGGCGCTTTCGAGGCGGCGAGCGCAGGTGGCCACGAACCGGGCGTCGTCCCGCGCCTCCGCCTGCTTGAAGAACCGCTCCGAGATCTGACCGCACCCGATCATCGCCAGCCGGACCATCCCGTCCCCCTTCCAGAAGCTACCCCGTTGCTGGGGTGCGATCCCTAATCGAGGCAAAAGGGCCAAGACGGCGCCGAACGGCTCGCCGGCCCGTAATGCGTGCTGCGTAATGCGTAAAGAAGCCCCTCCCGAGCGTTGGCATTTACGCATTACGCAGCACGCATTACCCGTCCAGTTAGTCCCACGCCCCTCCGGGGTCACCTGCTCCCGGGCCGGGGATCGCAACCCCCGCGGCCACCGTGACGGGACTTCCGCCTCGCAGCGGCGAACTCCTCTCTCGCACCGGGGAAGGGGGGCACGCCGCAGCCGTCCAACCTTGCGAGCGGACGAGCCGTCCCGTCCGTTCCCACAGCGCCCAATCATGTCTTTAGAAACCACCCCTTCCGAAACCACCCTCCTCAACCCCGCACTGCCTCTCTCGGCCCTGGATACCCCGGCCCTGCTGGTGGACCTGGACCTCCTGCAGCACAACCTGGAGCGCATGGCGACCGGCGTCCGCGCGCTGGGTTGCAGCATCCGCCCGCACTTCAAATC
>JAJFMS010000724.1 GCA_020696885.1 Armatimonadota bacterium
CCGCCTCCTTCACGCCGGAGCGCATGCGCTACGAGATCGTGGAAGGTCTCATCGTCGAGCCCCCCATCGCCTCCCCCGGCCAGAAGGTCAAGATCGTCCTGACCACCCGGCTGCCGCTGGAGCGCGGCCATAAGTACCGCGCCTACCTCTCCAGCACCGCCATCCGTCTGGTGGAGAACCAGCAGGAGCTGAAGCGCGAGAAGCCGGGCAAAGACGATCCGGACCCGAACCGCGTGGTCTTTACCCGCACGGTCACGCTCCCGAAGAGCTCTATCGACCAGTCTGCCGAGATCGGCTTCTTCCTGGTGCGGGACGGCGCCACGATGCTCCGGCAGCGGGAGACCACCGCGCTCCTGCAGATCGTCCGGACGCCGGAAGAGCGCATCGCCGCCGAGAAGGCCGCCGAAGGCTACGCGCTGGCGCGGCGCGGCGATCGAGACGCCGCCCTGCGCGCCTATGCGGACGCTCGCAAGCAGCAGCCGGGTTACTCGCTCCTCCATCTCCTGTACGGCGACCTCTGCATGCAGCTCAACCGCCCGAAGGAGGCGGCGGACGCGTTCAAGCAGCTCGTGGAGCAGGACCCGCGCGACTACGCCACCGCCCGGCCCCGCTATGCCCGCGCCCTCGTGGAGTCCGGCGAGCCGGACGAGGCGCTGGCCCAGCTTACGGACGCGGAGAAGACGCTGGGTAAGCAGCGCATCCAGCCGGAGCTGGCGCTGGTCCGGGCCCGGGTGTACGCCTCCCGCTCCAAGTTTGAGGAGGCGGACCGCTGGCTGGCGAAGGCCGGCGAGGACGGGCGCATCTCCCAGGACATCCTGAACGAGATCAACCTCAAGCGGATGTCCGTCGCCGTAGCGGCCAAGCCGGACGATCCGGACCTCCGCCTCAGCTACGCCCGCGTGCTGGACGGCGCCCGCCGTCATGAGCGCGCGCTCGAAGAGACCCGCCGCGCCGTGGAGCTGGACCCCTCCCAGCCCTGGGGGTTCATCGACCTGGGCCTGCGCCTCCACGAGAACGGACGCACCGCGGAGGCGGTGGAGCAGTTGAAGCACGCGCTCACTCTCGCGCCGGATAACCTGGAGGCGACCCTCGGCCTGGCGGACCTCTTCCGGGACCAGGGCCGGTACGCGGAAGCGCTGCCGCTCTACCAGAAAGCGCACGAGGCACAGCCGCTCAACCTCCGCGCCCGGCACCACCTGGCCCTGATGCGGTACGCTACCGGAGACCTCACCGGCGCCCGCGCGGCGCTGCTGGAGGTGGTGAACCAGGCGCGGGACAAGGGCGACCTGCGAGACCGGGGCCTGCCGCTGCCCGGCCCCGGCATCCTCGGTTCCGGTCTCTACTTCGGCGCGAAGCAGCGGTTCGTCGCCGGCTTCTCGGTGCCGGAAGCTGCCGCCGACATCGCGATCCTGGAAGCGCTGCAGGACCTCGACAAGCATCCGCGCAGCGGTCTGCTCTGGCAGAACATCGGCAGCGCCCTCCTGGACCTGGACCTCCCCCGCCTCTCCCTCGACGCGCTGCGCAGGTCATGGGAGCTAGACGCCAACCTCAACGAGACCCGGTTCCTGATGGGCGTCGCGTTCCGGAAGCTGGGCGATGTCCCGGCCGCGCGTACCGAGCTGCGCGCCGCCATCGCCGGGAACCCGCTGCACCCGCAGGCGCGCATCGAGCTCGCACAGCTCTACACGGGAATGGGCGACCTGGAAGAAGCCCAGGCGGAAATCGCGGCGCACTCGCGGAACTATCCCTTCCAGCGCCTCCCCACCGCGACTACTTCGTTTGGGGGGTAGTCAGGTGTTCAGGTGTTCAGGTGTTCAGGTGTTCAGCGATCACGGGCCTACGGCCCACCCCCAGTGAGGAAAATGTACGAACCGTAGCCTAGCGCCTCGTGCGCGTGGAGAGTTTGGCGCCGCTTGGGGTGAGCACCCACCACGGCATTTTCACAGCAGGTAGGGTGTGAGAGCGGCCGCATTGGTTTGTGCCCGGAATCTACTCTTACTCTTTCTCATACTCTTACTCGATCCCCGGTACGACGCTCCCGGCCCACCCAGGATAACCCCCCATGCGAGCTCCTGCAGCCCTCCTCTCCCTCGCCGCGGCCACTGCGATTGTTGCCCCCGCTCACGCGCGGTTCGTAAGCCGCAGCGCGGAGATCAGCGTGGGGCGGGAGACCGCCTCCCAGGTAGAGCAGTTCTACCGGGTGGATACCGACCCGGTCGCCGTGGCGCGCGTCCGGCAGATCGGACGGCGGCTGGCTGCGGCGGCCTCGGATGCCGACTTCCCGTTCGAGTTCCACGTGGTGGAGAGCGGTGAGGTCAACGCGTTCGCCCTCCCGGGCGGTTTCATCTACGTCTTCCGGGGCCTGCTGCAGCTCAGCCCGAATGACGATGCGCTTGCGTTCGTCCTCGCACACGAGATCAGCCACGTCACCCGCCGCCACTCCATCCGGCAGTTTGAGAAGAACCTGCTCCTCTCCGCGGGGATCACCGCCGTGCTGGCCGGCACCGGCGCCAGCGGCTTCGGCCGGGCCGCGGACGTGGCCCAGGCCCTGGCCAGCATCTCCTTTACCCGCAGCGACGAAGCGGACGCGGACGACACCGGCATTCGGATCCTGGTGAAGGCCGGCTACAACCCCCGCTCGGCGGTCGAGGCGATGGAGCTGGTGAAGCGCGCCTCCGGCGACGACAAGAGCACCCCCGCCCTGCTGCGGACCCACCCCGCACCGGATAGCCGGATCAAGACGCTGGACCGCCTCTCCAAGGAACTGCTCGCCCAGCGCCAGACGGAGCGCAATGCGGCCCCAATGGTGAAGGCGCCCGCCACGGCCGTTGGGGCGGTGCTGCCGGGCCTGGCCGCGCTCGAAGTGGAGCCGTGCGAATGGCATCCGCTCCGCGCGGACGCCCGCTGGACGTACCGAACCAGCGTAGGCGGCACGGAGATGACCACCAGCTCTCGCGTGTTGGAGGAGCTCACCGGTGAGTCCGCCGGCGCCTTCCGGGTGGAGTACGACCTCGGCCGCGGCGTGCGCGCCATCCGGATCCTCGCCCCCGCCGGCGACCGCCTGATGAGCCGCGCGGACCTGGATACGAAGTCGCCGGAGTGGCGGGTGGAAGGCCTCTTCACGGCCGGCGCAACCGTCGAAGACCGGAGCACCGATATCGTCCGCACCGTCCGCCTGGCCGCGACCGAGAAGGTGCGCGTGCCCGCCGGCGAGTTCGAAGCCGCGCGCGTGGAGCGCCTGGGCGCCGACGGCAAAGTCGAGACGATCCTCTGGTTCGCCCGCGGCGTGGGCCTCGTCAAACGGCAGACCGTGGCGACCGGCGCCACCCAGGAGCTGATCGGCTACAAAATCCCGGGCCGGTAGTCCCGCCGGGGGAGATTGCCCGCGAAACACGCGAAATGGGAACGCCTGGGGAGGTTGCCCGCGAAACACCCCGGCAACGGCAGCCGAGGGCAAGCGCGAAAGGACGCGAAAGGGAAAGGGGCGACTGGACAGAGGATTTACAATTCGAATTTAGCC
>JAJFMS010000725.1 GCA_020696885.1 Armatimonadota bacterium
AATCCTGTAATCCTGTCCAAAACTCCCCCCTCGCCCCGCCGGTTTACTGGCGCTTCCTCCCGGGAACATCTCCTTAACGTGCCTGGCTGATCGCGAGCCGGCCGTGGAGGAGTGCCCCTATGTCGACTACTGAGTCCCTCGATGTCTTCCACGTGATCGACCAGCAGGAGTGGACGGAGCCGGTAGCGGACGCACTGGAGAAGGGCGCCTCGCGAGTGCTGGACGACACGGGAGCCGCGGGCCAGCAGCTGGCGGACTTCCTGAACGGCAAGTGGTTCGGCCATCCGCTGCACCCGGCCGTGACGGACGTGCCGCTGGGCGCCTGGACCGCCGCCGCAGTAATGGATGCTGCCGATGCCGCCCGTGGGGACGACCGGTACGCCGCCGGCTCGGATGCCGCCATTGGCGTGGGCCTGGCGGGCGCCACGCTGGCCGCCCTGAGCGGTCTGGCGGACTGGCGTCATACGGACGGTTCCGCGCGGAAGGTGGGAGTGGTACACGCCTCGTTGAACGGCGGCGCCACGCTGCTCTATGCTGCATCACTGGCGCTGCGGAGCCGCGGGAACCGGAGCGCGGGCCGTGCGCTCAGCTTCGCCGGGTTTGCCGCGGTGTTAGCCGCCGCTTACCTGGGTGGGCACCTCAGCTACAAAGAAAAGATCGGCACCGACCACGCCCCGAGCGAAGATGAGCTCCCGGGTGAGTTCACCGCCGTCCTAGCCGACGCGGACCTCCCCGAGGGCAAGATGCGGAAGGTGGAGGCGGACGGCACCCCGATCATGCTGGCGCGCCAGGGCGGCAGGGTCTTTGCCCTGGCCGAGAGCTGTGCCCACCTCGGCGGCCCGCTTTCCGAGGGAGAGCTGAAAGAAGGCAGCGTCGTCTGCCCGTGGCACGGCTCCCGCTTCGCGCTGGAGGACGGGCAGGTGCTGGACGGCCCTTCCGCCTACTCCCAACCCTGCCTGGAAACGCGGGTCCGCAACGGCCAGATCGAGGTGCGCTCCGGTTGCCGGCGGTAGCGGGTGTGGGAGCCACCCCCGCGCGGGCGGGGGTGGCCGTTCGATCAGCGCGACAGGTCGCACAGGATCGGGTAGCCGATCACCTCCGCAGCCCGTGGGCCGAAGAAGACGCGGGGCGTGGGACGGCCCTGGAGGCGGAGGTCGAAGTCCAGGCTCCGGCCGCCGTTCACGAAGAACCTCACGCCGTCCAGATGGCCGGCGGTGATGTGACGGAAGTCCAGGATGTTCGGCGTCTGCTGCTGGAACACGTCCTGGTACCGGTTGCCGGGGCGCTCGTGGAGGATCGCACGCGGATGCGTGATGATGCCCCTCTCCAGGAGCACGCGCCCGCTGAAGACCAGGCCGGTCTGGTTAATCCCATGAGAGGCCACGATGACCTCATTCCCGCGGCGGTGGATGTAGAACCCCGGGGGAAGGCGGTTGCGCAGGGGAAACGCCGACCCCTCGATCTGCGACCACGGAATGACGATCGGCGCCGCCACAGCCGGCCGGCTGGCCGGTGTCGTGACGGTGGCCGCTCCCGCGGCGAGCAGGAGCAGGCCGGTGGCTACTGCCCTCCGTATCGGAATGGGAACACGAGTCATGAAGGTATCTCCTCGTTGTCGATGTCGCGAGCGGCCACTGCGTGTGGTGAAGGCGGTTCCCTCTCCACGACCACGTGGTAAATAGGGAACAACTGTTGGCCACTCATCTCCCTGTTACGCCGGGGATCGCCCCCTCTGCGGGTGGTGAGGGAGGACCACTCCCCTCGGGGCGCGAACTGGGACGGCGTTGACTGGCCCCACGGGGAGCGCTGCCCTGGAACCGACGAACGAGAAGCTGCCGGATGAGTGCGGCGCCAGCCCCTGGCGGCGGTATACCGTGGGGGTCTTGCTGGCCTTCCTGGTGCTGGCGTACACCTACGTGTGGGCCATCCAGCCGGGCTACGGCCCGGACGAGCCGCGCCACTTCCACTACATCCGGCTGCTGCTGGACGAGCACCGCCTGCCCACGCTGGTAAACGGCGTGGAAGAGGCCGGCGCGCACACGCTGCACCCGCCGTTTTATTACGTGGCCGTCAGCCCGGTCTTCGCCGTGGCACGGGGCTTCGGGGAGCGAGCGGCCTATCTGGCGGTGAAGTGCGTCTCCCCGCTCATCATCCTGGGCGCGCTGCTCCTCTTCGGGTCCACCCTGCGCCGGGTGTTCCCGGAGCGGCCGTTTGTGGCAGCGGCGGCGTTTGTGGTGGTCGCCCTGCTGCCGGAGCTGATGCTCGAAGCGGCCGTAGTCAACAACGACTCCCTGGCGATCTTCTTCGGCGCTCTGCTGCTCTGGCACCTGGTGCGCACTTGGGACGAGCCGCCCTCGCTTCGAAGCGCCGTCATCGCGGGCCTCATCATGGCCGCGTTCGTCAACACCAAGGCGCAGGGGTGGACCCTTACCCCGCTCTGGGCCGTGGCGGAGATTCAACGCGCGGTAAGGCACCGCGACCGGCTGCCGGCCGTCCTGCGGGACCTGACGGTGGGGTATGCGCTGCCGCTGCTGCTGGGCACCTGGTGGTACGTGCGGAACTACCAGCTTTACGGGCAGCCGGTGCCGCTGGACTTCATGGGCGGCCGGGTGCAGCCGCACAGCAGCCGCACCGGGGAGCTGTTGACCCCGCTGGAGGTGTATACCACCGGCGAGGCGGTGACCCTGGGCAAGCGCGCTGCGGAAGGCCTCTTCCAGAGCTTCTGGTTCCAGATCGACTGGATCAACGAGGAGTACCGCCCGGCGGTCTTCGGTGTGCTGCTGGTCCTCTGCCTGGCAGCCCTGATCGGTGGCTTGCTCGCCGCCTGGAGGTGGTGGAGTGCTCGCCGTGGTGGCGCGACGGAGAAGCCGCGGCTCTCGCCGTTCTCGCTGTTGGGGCTCGGCTTCTTCCTGAACTGGCTGCACACCTGGTTCGTGGCCACGTTCGTCCACCTCGGGTTCTACCAGGGCGGCCGGTACCTGATGCCCTCCGTCTTCGGCGGAGGCGCGCTGCTGGCGGCCGGCTGGGCCGTGCTCACCCCCCGCCGCGCCGAGTGGATCGTGCTGGGGCTACTCACGCTGTCACTGGTCGGTCTGAACGTCCTCTGCCTGGTGGAGCTGATTACCTACCTGAACCCGAAGTACGTGCGGTGATTTTGGGAATGAACCGCAGCGCGCCCGTATGGGAGGCGCAAGCCTGCCCGTATGGGAGGACGCGGGGAGGGAAGATCTTCCACCCCTGCCGGGCCTGCTTCCGATTTGACTTAACTTCCGATTTCAGTGATATTACAGCCCGGCGGACACAGGCCTACTTCTCTCTCTGACCCTCTGAATCTCTCTGCGCCCTCCGCGTCTCCCATACGGGCGCGCTGCGGTTAACCCCTCCCGAGCTTCCCAATGAGCGACTCCGCCCTCCAACCAGCGCGCCTGAAGACCTGCCTCGTAATTCCCACGTTGAACGAGGAAGCGACGATCGGGGACGTGGTCCGCGAGACGCGGTCGTTCGTGGATGAGGTGCTGG
>JAJFMS010000726.1 GCA_020696885.1 Armatimonadota bacterium
ACCTCGCCGCCGGTGAAGAACGGGCTCACCTTCTGGCGCTCCGGAGACATCATCTCCACGCGCCAGATCTCCTTCGCCAACGGCGGCACGGTCACCAGGTCCCGCTTCTCCACGAACTCGATCGCCTCCAGCGCCAGCTTGCGGATCAGCTCCGGCTGCTGACCGGGGCCTACGTGCTTCGTCTTCACCTTCTCCAGTGCCGCTTTCCAGTCGTCGCCGAACCCCATCTCGCGGGAGGCCTTCTTCATCTCCGCCTCACACCAGGCGAACTCCCGGTCCGCCACGGCGATCAGCTCCTTCGCGGTGTAGGGAATCATCTCGTGGGCCAGGTCTGCCTCCAGCCCCTTCTCCCCGATCGGCTCCCCGACGATCGGCTCGTCCTGCCCCGCCTTCGCGCCGACCACCCGCTCCTTAAGCAAGTTACTGTAGGCAAACAGGGCTGCGTCCGCCTTCTTGAACGGGTCCGCCACCCACCAGGTGAAAAGCGGGTCGTAGCCGGTGTAGCTCCGGTACCAACCGCCCAGGGTGCCGCGGAGGCTCTCCACGGCGGCGGCAGCCCGGGCGCCGACCACTGCGGAAGGGCGCTTTCCCTTGCCATCGCGCGTGGCGGCATCAAGGGACTGCCGCTGCTTCTCCACCGCCGCGGCCAGCTCACCGACGCGGGTAGCGGCGGCCTGCGGATCCACCGGCTCCAGTCGTCGCCGGGACTCCTGCAGCTCGATCACCACCGGCGCGAACGACACCAGCGCCGCCATCTCGTCGTAAAGCTGCACCTGCCGGTCGAGCTGGTACAGCTCATAGCGCAGGTCGCCGTCGAGCAGGAGGTAATCGATCCGCCCTTCCTGGCTCAGCCGCTCGAAGTCCAACTCCCGCAGCCGGGCTCGCCAGCCGCTGTAGAACGCCCGGAACCGCTCCCGCCGCGCCGGGGAGTAGTCCGCGTCCCACCGCCGCGCCAGGGCGCCGTAGTCCGTGCCGTACCGCTCGATCACCCCTTTAAGCTCGCTCTCCGGGCTCCGCACGAGGCCGGCCAGAGCCGGCACGTCGGCCGGGATGGCCGCGGACTCCCCGGGAGGCGCCGGCTTCGGCCCGGCGGACGCAGAAGCAGCCAGCGCAGCCGCACCGAGGATCCCGATCAAGCGGAAAGACAGTCGCATAAATAGTACCTACTCACGGGATCGGTCGCGACAGGGGGATTAACCGCAAGCCTGCCCGTACGGGAGACGCAGAGAGCGCGGAGAGGGGATGGTTTCAGCCGCAGATAACGCAGATGAACGCAGATAGATGTAGGAAGGACGGCGAGCCGAGGTCCTGGTCTGCGTTCCGTTCATCCCCATCCGTGTCCATCAGCGTGCATCCGTGGTTCCATCCCTCCCCGCCCTCTGCGCCTCCCGTACGGGCAGGCTTGCGGTTAATCTCCCCGTCCCGGTTAATCCCCGCTGAAGCCCTACTGCTTCTGGAACACGATGATGTGCTGGCGCGGGAGCGTCTGGTTCGTCTCCAGCCACTTCAGGGGGTGCAGCGACATCTCTCGCTTCACCTGGGCCTCACTCATCTTGTGGACCAGCTTGATCGGTACGCTGGGGTCTTCCAGACGGTACTCCACAAACACCAGGCGCCCGCCGGGCTTCAGGGCGCGGACCATGCCCCGAGTCATCTCCCAGGGATGGGAGAACTCGTGGTAGACGTCCACGAGGAGGATGAGGTCGGTCGAAGCGGCCGGTAGCTTCGGGTCGCTGATCTCGCCCAGCACCGGCACCACGTTGGGGAGCTCGCGCTCCTTCATCCGCTTGCGGATGATCTGGAGCATCTCCGGCTGGATGTCCACGGCGAAGACCTTGCCGGTAGGCCCCACCGACTCCGCGAGCCGGAACGTGAAGTAGCCGCTGCCCGCGCCGATGTCCGCTACCACGTCCCCCGATTTCAACTTGAGGGCGGCCATCAGCTTCGCCGGGGCTTCCTCCTGCTCGCGCTCCGGGCGCTCCAGCCAGTCCGCCGCGAGGTGACCCATCACCTGCGCGATCTCCCGCCCCATGAAGAACTTGCCGGTCCCGTTTGGATCATGGAGGCCGCGGTACGAGTATCCGGGGCGAGCGGTCCGGGAGGGCGCAGTAGGAGCCGGAGCAGCCGTCGGCTTCCTCGGCGCCGCCCCGGCGGCCACGGCCAGGCCGGAAACCAGCACGAAAACCGTCACGGACCGCTGCCGAAAGCCAGGACGCTGCATGGGAACCCCCCTTCAGGAAGTGCGAGCTGCGAATTTCGAATGTCGAATGGGGACCGAAAACAAGGCTGGCTCCCTGACGGCCGAACGAGCGCGAACACCCGGCAGGCCGCCCGGCAGACTCCCCAACACCCAATACCTACCTTAGTCGTGCCAGCCGCGCGGCCGCTTCGTCGAGGGTGGCGTCGCGCTTGGGGAAGGCGAACCGGATCAGGGACTTGCCTTCCTTCCAGCCGCGGGGATAGAAGCTGCTTCCCGGGACCACCGCCACGCCGATCTCTTTGATCAGGTGCATGGTGAACGCGACGTCGTCCTCATACCCAAACGGGCTGATATCCGCCAGCGTGTAGTAAGCGCCCTCCGGCACGAGCGGCCGCAGCCCCGCCGCCTGGAGCATCGCGGTCACTCGATCGCGGCGGTTGGCATACTTCTCGGCCAGTTCCCGGTAGTAATGCTCCGGCAACTCCAAGGCCGTGGCGGCGGCTTCCTGCAGCGGGTGCGGCGCCCCCACGGTGAGGAAGTCATGTACCCGCCGGATGCCGGTGGTGAATTCCTTGGGCGCAATTGCCCAGCCAATCCGCCAACCGGTGACGCTGAAGGTCTTGCTGGCGCCGCTGATGGTGATGGTGCGCTCCGCCATACCGTCGAGGCTCGCCAGCGACAGGTGCTCCCGCCCGTCGTACAGGATGTGCTCGTAGATCTCGTCCGTGATGGCGAGGCAGTTGTGCCGGATACACAGCTCCGCGATCGTTTCCAGCTCCGCCCGGCTGAAGACGTGCCCCGTGGGGTTGTGCGGCGTGTTGACGATGATCGCCCGCGTCCGCTCACTGAACGCCGCCGCCAACTCCTCGGGATCGAAGGCCCACGGGGTGGACGGTGTTGGGCGTTGAGTGTTGGGCGTTGGGTGTTGGGAGTTCGGCTGACCGCAGGCCACCAGCCACTCATCACTAACCACCGGCCGCAAGGCCACATACACCGGGGTGGCGCCGGAGAGGATGGCGTCGGGGCCGTAGTTTTCGTAGTAGGGCGTGAAGACGATCACCTCGTCGCCGGGGTTGCAGACCGCCATCAGCGTGGCGATCATCGTCTCGGTGGCGCCGCAGCAGACGGTGACGTTGGCCACCGGATCGGTGGGGATCCGGTTGAACTCGGTGGCATGGCGCGCCACTGCCTCCCGGAGGCGGGGGGTGCCCCAGGTGATCGCGTACTGGTTGTGGCCTTCCCGCAGCGCGCGGCAGGCGGCGTCCACGATCTCCTGGGGCGGGTCGAAGTCCGGATACCCCTGGGCGAGGTTCACG
>JAJFMS010000727.1 GCA_020696885.1 Armatimonadota bacterium
CGTTGAAGACCAGCAGGTCTCCCGCTTCCAGCAGGCCGGGGAGGTCGAGGATCAGCCGGTCGTCCGGCGCAGCGTCGCGCCGGACGACCAGCAAGCGGGAGGCATCACGCGGTTCGAGCGGGGTCTGGGCAATCCGTTCCGGCGGGAGCTCGTAGTCAAAGAGTTCTAAGCGCACGCCGCTGTTCCGCTTCCTGTTGTCGCGCGTCGTCCGCGTCCTGCCGCTTACGCCGCTCGGCGTGGGCGAGCACCCGCTCCACCGTCAGCAGCAACTGCTTCAGGCCGTCGCCGGTGAGTGCGGAGATGTAGACCGTATCCGGGTGGTTGGCCACCATCTCGCGCAGCGCGAAGGTGTCCTTCACCAGGTCGATCTTGTTCAGCACCGTCACGATCGGCTTGTCCTGGATGTGGAGCTCGGTCAGCACGTCGATGACGGCTTCCATCTGCCCTTCCATCTCGGGGCTGCTGGCATCCACCACATGGATCAGCACGTCCGCCTGCACCGTTTCTTCCAGCGTAGCGCGGAACGCGGCCACCAGTTTGTGGGGGAGGCGCCGGATGAAGCCGACCGTATCGGAGATGAGGAGCGGGCGCCCGCCGGGGAGAGCGGTGCGGCGCGTGGTCGGGTCCAGCGTGGCGAACAGCTTCGGATCCACATAGACATCGGACCCCGCCAAGGCATTGAGGAGGGTGGACTTCCCGGCGCTGGTATAACCGACCAGGGCAGCCGTGGGGAACCCGTCCCGCTCCCGGCTGGCCCGCTGCACCTGACGATGGCGGCGCACCTCGTTGACCTGGCTCGTCAGCTCGGAGATCCGCTCGCGGACGCGGCGGCGGTCGGCTTCAAGCTTGGTCTCACCGGGGCCGCGCATGCCGATACCCCCCTGCTGGCGCTCGAACTTGGTGTACAGTCTGGAGAGCCGCGGGAGCAGGTAGTTGAGCTGCGCCAGTTCTACCTGGAGCTTCCCCTCGCTGGTGCGAGCGCGCTGCGCGAAGATGTCCAGGATGAGCTGGGTGCGGTCCAGCACCCGCTTCTCCAGCAGCTCGCCCAGGTTGCGCTGCTGCACCGGCGTCAGCTCGTCGTCCACGATCACCACGTCCGCGTGCTCGGCGATCGCGGCTTCCTTGATCTCTTCCACCTTGCCGGTGCCCAGGTAGGTGGAGGGCGAGGGGTTGTCCCGCTTCTGGGTGATGATCGCCACGGTCTCGGCGCCGGCCGTGAGCACCAGTTCCTGCAGCTCCTGAAGCTCCTGGTCGAACGGCTTTCCCTTCCGCTCGACGGCCCCCAGCACCGCGCGCTCGGTCTCTTTCTGGGTCTTCACCGGATGTTTGGGCACTTCAGTCAACCTGTCTTCAAAGCGGCTCCCGGCAACAGCGCCCGAAGCCTTCGGCAATCTCCGCCTCGCGGATCTCGCCCGTGTACCACCTCTATCGAGCGAGGCGCCACACCCGTGTAGTCTCTACCCAGATTGCGCGCAAGCTGCGCGGTATCGGCGGTTGCACGAAGGAGGGGTAGTGGAGTGGTGGAGTAGTGGAGTATGGGTGGCCGGTGCGGCCGTCCCTCTGCCATTACTCCATCGCTCCAACACTCCCTCTTCGTACTGGATTCGCCAACGTAGAGGCTGATGGTACGATACTCAATCCAAAGCGAGCTGACAAGGAACAACTTGCCCCGCGCCCGCCGTACCGGGGATTGGATCGCGGGGCAGCGGGTAGAATCGAGTCAGGTTCGGCTGCCGGAGGAGGGCTTGATGGCGGAAATGAAGCTTTGCAACACGTGCGGGATGGAATACGACTGGACGGGCGTTACGGTGCTGAACTACGAGTACTGCTGCGAGGCGTGCTCTCGCGGCGAGGAGTGCACCTGCCCGCAGCACAACCATCAGCACGGGGAGACCCAGCAGTTGAACGCCGCCGCGGCGAGCCAGTTGGGGACCGAGTAGCGCGGTCGCCGGGAAGAGCACGCGGGGCAACTGTCCGAGAGATTGTTCCCTCGGCCGCAGTTGCACTGCGGCCCCGCCCTGGCCCAGCGCGGCCGTGAAGCCCAAAGCGGGGAGGCGCAGTATAACCCGCACGGGCAGGCTTGCGCGCGATGGGCCTCGGGCAGTGCAACTGCCCGAGAGTCCAGGTCGCTGTCCTGGTGTCAGTTCGGGTCGCTGATGTCGTAGGCGTTGGTGACGCGGACGTTGACCCGGAAGCTGCCGATGTTGTTCTGCCAGTGCGGGTTATCGTTCACGGCCAGATAGAGCCGTCCGACGCCCACGTTGTTCCTGGAGATGTGCTTACCCGCGAACCAGCGCGCGCCGGTAGCGCCGATCTTCGCCACGAGGGCGCCGAACGGGAACCCGTCCACCTGGTTCGTCTTGTAATTCGGACCGGGGACCTTCAGGCCGTCCGGATCCGAAGCCCAGCCGTCGATGTCGAACGACAGGCGGACAAAGCCGTGCGCGTCCTCGTCCACGCGGGACTCCCGGGTGGTGGAGATGCCGGTATCCAGGAACTCGATCTGCGTGCAGTGGCGGAGCGAGTCCACGTTCAGGTTTCGCAGCACGGCCTTCTGGCGGATCGCGAGGCGCCGGATGGTGGAGACCGGCACGGTCTCCGGCTTCCCGTCTACGATCACCTTCAGGTCCGCGGGCATCAAATCGCCCCGCAGTGCAGTGCCGTCCGTGAGGCGCACCAGGTCCAGCGTCCGGTTGGGCGCGTCGGCGTGCCCCGGAATCAGGCGGGCGAAGACGTTGTAGAGCGGGTTGGGCTGCTGGGCGTCGGAGTCTTTGTACTTCGCCAATACCGGGCTCATCGCCGGCAGGCCGATGTCCGCCAGCGTCTCGATCGCGGCGTCCCGGACGGCGCGGTCCTTCCCGCTCACGGCAGGCAGTGCGGCGTCGATCCGCTGGCTCTCCAACTGGCTGGCCGGGTCGGCCAGGTGCACGGATAGGACATTGGAAAGAGAAATGCTGCGCTCTTTCCCATCGACCGTCAGCCAGAGAGACGGTGCCTCCAGACGGCCCTCGACGCTCTTCCCGTCTTTGGTGAGGATCCAGACGGTGGAGGCCGACTTCGGCGCGGCGGCGGCGATCCCGCCGGCGAGCGGCGCGGCGGCCAGTGATAATACGGCGAGGCGCCGGGCTAAACGATCCAAAACGATACCTCCGTACGGCTAAAACGGGTGCGAAAACGCGCGAAGACCTGTTCCGCTTCGGCACGGGTCCTCCCTCCCGGCGGTCGCCCCATCCATCGCCGCTATCCTTCGGTCCCTTGCCGTCCCTTCGGCCCCTTCCAAACCCCACGCCCCACCTCGGAGGAGGTGTGATGCACTTCACACTGCCCCGGGGAACCGGTCTCCGGGGCCAGCCGTCAGACCAGCAAAGCGCTCGGTAACCAACAACCTGCTCGGTTGCACCACGGTTCCCAAGCCCACGGAGGCCACCTGAATGAACACTCGCATGCGAACGTTAGGTCTGGGTCTGGTGTTGGCCCTCGCGGGCGGCGCAGGGGCGCGGGGCACCTTCGCC
>JAJFMS010000728.1 GCA_020696885.1 Armatimonadota bacterium
GTATTCACACTATGTTACGCTTCTCGAAGCGTTGCGAGTACCTGAAAACGTTTTGAGCTGCCCACGGCCACCGCAATCTTCCGGATACCCAGTGACATGCCGTCCCCACTGAGTTCACTTCGTTGCCCGTCCCACCGCCTGGCCTCGCTCCACCTCGCGCTGCTGGCGGGGTGGCTCGCACTCGGGAGTCTCTGCGCCACCTACGCGCAGGACCGAACCGAGCGCTTTATCGGGCCCGGGGTCCGTCTGCTGAAGTGGACCCGCCCCGATGGGCCGTTCGCGCTCCAGGTGGTGGAGATGGACCGGTCCCAGGCCTACGTCCGCGCCGGGGTCTCGCAGGCCGGCGGGGAGACGTTTGCCCTGGAGCCGCTCTCCCGCCAGGCCGGCCGAGTTACAAGACCGGACCGCTACCCGATCGCCGGGATCAACGGCGACTACTTTTACTACCCCAACGCACAGCAAAGCGGCATCCCCACCAATGCGGCCGTGCTGGACGGCGAGCTGCTGCGCACGCCGTTCCAGCGCTCCTGCCTGGTGATCGATGCCGCCGGCAACCCCTCGATCTCAATACTGCAAGTACGCGGAACTCTCAAGCTTCCCAGCGGTGACGAGCGCCCGATCCGCTCCGTCAACGAGCCCCGGACCAAAAACGAGCTGGTGGTCTATACCCCGCGGTACGGGGCAACCACACGCACGGACGCCACCGGCGTGGAGGTGTTCCTTCAGCCGGCTGAGTTCCCGCTGCGGCACGGTGTTGCGCAGAAGGCCACCGTACGGGCCGTGCAGCAGGGCGTGGGCGGCGGCGCGGTGAACCCCGGCACCTGGGTTCTCTCCGGCGCGGGGCCGGCGGGCGCGCCGCTGCGGACGCTCCAGCCGGGCGATACGCTGGCGCTGCGCTTCGACTTCTCCCCTTCCCTCGGCCCGAAGGATCAAGTGCTGGGCGGCGGGCCGCGGCTGGTCCGTGATGGGAAGGTCGCCGTGGAGGCCGAGGGGGGCAGCATCAACGGCGCGTTCGCTTCGACCCGGCATCCGCGCACTGCTATCGGCTACAACGGGAGCAAGCTGTTCATGTTGGTGGTGGACGGCCGCCAGCCCGGTTACAGCGTGGGGATGAGCCTGCCCGAGCTGGCGCAGGCGATGGCCGACCTCGGCTGCACGGACGCCCTGAACGTGGACGGCGGCGGCTCGACCGCGCTCTGGATCCGCGGCTCCATCGTTAACCGGCCCTCCGACGGGCGGGAGCGCCCCGTGGCGAACGGGCTGTTCTTCTTCAGCAGCGCCCCGGTAGGGGATCCGGTGCGCCTGGTGACCGAGCCCGCCGACATCGCCGCCCTCCCCGGCGCGGAGCTGCCGCTAGCCGTCTCCGGCGAGGACCAGTACTTCAACCCGCTCACCGTGCCCGCCGAGACGATTGCCTGGACGGTGGACCCCGCTCTCGGCGAGGTGCGCGCGGGCCGGTTTGTCGCCGCTGCCGTGACCCCGCCGGACGGCCAGGAGTACGTAACCGGCGCCCTGCGCGCCGAGGTGGCCGGCATCGCGGCCAGCATTCCGGTCCGCGTCTACCCACGGCCCGCCCGGATCGAGATCGCCCCGGCCACGGTCCGCGCCGGGACCGAGACGCAGACCTCGTTCCGCGTCACTGCTCTGGACCGGCTGGGCAGGCGCCTGGCGCTGCCGGCCGGCACGCGCTGGGAAGCCGCTCCGGCGCTGGGGCTCATTGACGCAGCCGGCGTGCTGCTCACCGGCAAGACCCCGGGGCAAGGGGTCGTTACCGCCACCGTCAACGGGATCTCCGGCTCCGCGCAGGTGACGGTGGCCGAAGGCGCGGCGCTGGCCCTGGACGACTTCGAAACCAGCACCTGGACTACGCGCGTCACCCCGGCCGGCACTTTCGCCTCGGCCGCGGTGGCGGCCGGCCTGGCTCGCAGCGGCAAGCGGTCGCTCCGGTTCGAATACGACTTCAGCAGCGGCTCGGGTACCCGGGCCGTCTACGCGGAGTCGAAGCGCGTCCTGGGCGCGCCGTTTGCCTTGAAGGTATGGGCGTACGGAGACGGCCAGGGCGCCTGGCTGCGCGCGCGGGTGCGGGACGCGAAGGGAACGGCTCACACGCTGGACCTGGCCCGGAAGGTGGACTGGAAGGACACGTGGCGAGAGCTGCGCGCACCGTTCTCCGACGACCTCCCCACCCCGCTTACGCTGGAGAGCATCTACGTGGTGGAAGCGGATGCCACCGCGCGGCCCAAGGGCGTGATCCTGATCGACGACGTCGGCGTGGATCAGTAAATCATCACCTGGCTGCCGGAGGAGTTCTTCGTCACCTCGATCCGCGTGGGGAACTTGTCCTTCAGCTCGTCGATGTGGGTGATGACGAGGATCTTCGCGAACTCGCCCTTCACGGCCTCGATCGCCTCGACGAGGCCGTCTCGCCCGTCCGAGTCCTGGGAGCCGAACCCTTCGTCGATCACCAGCGTCTCGAGGCGGGCGCCGGCCCGGCGCGCGAGCAGCTTGGACAGGGCGATGCGGATGGCGAAGTTGACACGGAACGCCTCGCCGCCGCTGTATAGCTCGTACTTCCGCGGGCCCATGCTGTCGCTGATCTCGATCTCCAGCGTCTCCGCCTGGCTGCCGGACTTCAGCGCCTTCTGGGTGTTGATGCGCACCGAAAGGTCACCGCCGCCGCCGCCCATCCGCGCCAGCAGCTCATTCGCCTCGTTCTCGATCTCGGGCAGCGCGTTCTCGATGATTAGCGCCTGGATGCCGTTCCGGCCGAACGCCTTCACCAGCTCCTCATAGAGCGCCTGGTCTCTCGCGGCCACTTCCCGGTCCTGCTTCCGGTCGTCGATCAGCTCGGCCAGCTCCACGCACCGCTGGAGCGCTTCGGCGGCTGCACCCAGCCGCTGCCGGAGCTCGGATTCCGCGCGCTCGGCGTGGGACTGGCGCCCCTGAAGCGCCCGCGTCTCGGCTTCCACCGTGGGGAGTCGCGCCAGCTCCCGGTCTGCCTCCACGCGCGATGCGCGGTCCTCGGCATTGGCATCTTCCCGAGCGCGGATCGCGGCGGTGAGCGTCTCCACCTGGCGGCGCTCCTCCGGCAGGGCGTTCTCCGCCTGCTCCAGCGCGTGGAGCTCTCGCTCCGCGCCGCCCAGCTCCGTGGCACGGCGGGTGAACTGCTCGTGCCGGGCGCGGTCGTAGCCCACCGCCTTCACCCTGGCGTGAACCTCCGCCAGCTCACGCCGCAGCTCCGGCTCGAAGTCGTCCTTCCGAAGCTGCGCCTCCAGTGAAGTCGCCAGCTCCTCGGCAGAGGGCAGCTCCCGGGCGACCTCTTCCAGTTGCAGCAGCTTCTGCCGGCCCTGCGCCAGCCGATCCCGCATCACCTGGCCGGTCTTCAGCTTCGTTTCCAGGTCCTGCAGCGCCCGCCGGGCTGCGGTGTCGGCTCGTTTAGAGTCGTCCTGCCGCTGAATGGCGGCTCCCTGCGCTTCCTTCAGCGCGATCTTCTCCTCGCGGAGCCGCCAGC
>JAJFMS010000729.1 GCA_020696885.1 Armatimonadota bacterium
GCATGTGGCAGGTAAGGCACCCGGTGCGGTGGCCCGCGGAGCAATCCACCTTGCCCGCGGTCTGCGGCTGATGGCAAGTGACGCAGCGCGCTTCATAGAAGGCCGGGCTCGTCTCACTCTTGTCGTGCGGGTCGTGGCAAGTGCTGCACGAGAACTTGCCGTTGCTCTTCCGGAAACAGGCGCTCTGCTTCATCCCGTGCACGTGGTACTTCACCGTGTTCGGGTCGCGGGGGTCGTCCGAGATGCCCAGCATCGTGCCTTCTACGGTCGCGGTTTCGTTGTGGCACTGCTGGCACAGTGCCGCGAAGCTCTCCGAGGACCACTTGGCGGGATTCTGGATCGCCAGGTCAGGAGCTTTTGCCCGGACAGCTTCCACGTGCGCTCGGCCGGGACCGTGACAGCCCTCGCACCGGACACCCAGCTCGGACCGCTCCGGCGCCAGTTCGCTGCCGTCGAATTCCAGACGGGTGGAATGGCAGCTCCAGCACTTCTGCACGTCGGCCGGGGATACGGGCCAGCCTGCCTCCCCCTTGTCCTCCAGAGAGGCCGGATTCAGGCCATGCATCGGAGAGAGGTCCCAGCCCCCGGGCGCATAGTAGGTGAGAGTGAGGTAGCGCCACCCCTTCGTATCGCGTGTCATCGGGCTCACCCCGTGGGCACCCGACCCCAACAGGTATTGAATCGGCGTGGCGCCCTCTTCCTTGCCGGCGCGCAGGCGGATCTGGTGCCACCGGCCGTCTCGCTGCTCCAGCCGGTATTCCAGGCCGTTATCGGGATGGAGCTGCCGCACGCGCGCCGCATCCCGGAACTCCGGCGAGCCCGCTTCGGCCGCGCGGAGCGTGCGAGCATGAGGCGAATGGGACTGCTTCTCGGCGATGCCGGCGTGGCACTCCGCGCACGCGGCCGAACCTACGTACGGTCCTGCCACCGTGACCGGAGCGGGAGGTGGGGCGTTCTGCGAGCAGCCGGCCCAGAGTCCGACGATGGGGAGCGCGGCCGCGAGCGCCAAGACGGCGCCCGGCCGGCACCAGGGGGAACTGCGGGGGAAGGAGAAAGAGGGGATCATCCTGTGACATCGTTTCGTAGTAGCGGTTAGGGTTCCTGCCGGCACCGGGACGGCAGCACGGAGATGAGTGATGGGGAAGCGTGTGAAGTGGCTGCTGGCGGGTGGGCTCGGTGTGGCCGGCATCGGCGGTGCGTGGTGGTTGGCCGCTCGGCAGCCGGCACCGACACCGCCAGCACTCTCCCCCGCGGTTTCGGCCGTGCCGCAGGATCATACGCTTGCCCTGGGGCACGCGGAGGTAGCGGCTCGCCAGAAGCCGGATGACCCGGAACTGGCGGTGGAAGCTGGTGGGCTGGCCGGCGATCAGGGCCGTTACCGCGAAGCGCTGCGCTGGTTCGAGAAGGCGCAGCGGCGGGACCCGAAGCTGCTGCCGGCGATCAGCGGGCAGGGGCAGATGTGGATGGCGCTGGGCCGACCCGGGCGTGCTGCCGCAAAGTATGAGCAAGCGTTGAAGCTGGCGCCGGACGAGCCACGGCTCTGGCTAGAGCTGGCGCGGGCCTACCTGATGTTGCGCGATTTCCCGCAGGCGCTCCATGCAGCCGAGGCGGCCGAGAAGCTGGCGCCGGCGAACCCGCAGGTACACCGGGCAAAGGCGCTGGTTTATGCGGATGTGATGGCTCGGGAACAGTCGCGGCAGAGCGCCCAACGAGCCTGCGAGCTCCAGCCGGACGATCCGGAGAACTGGGCCACGCTGGCCAGCCTGGAGCTCCGCAACAACGGTTTCGACGCCGCGGAGACGGCCCTGAAGCGAGCACTGGCGCTGGACCCCGCCCATACCTCCGCGAACCTGCTGTACGCACAGGTGTTGACCAACGGCCGGAAGACCCCCGCCGCCGAGCGGGAGGCGTTCGCGATACTGGCGCGGCTGCGGGTACTGGAGCCCGGCAACCCCCAGGCGCTGCTGCAGCAGGCGCAGATCCTGCTGCGGGCCGGACAGGTACCGTTGGCCGTTAGCCTCCTTCAGCAGGCGCGGGAGGCAGCACCGAGGGATTCCGCGATTCTGCTGGCGCTGGGGCAGGCGCTCGGCCGCACCGGGAAGGTGGAGGAGGGTGTAAAGCTGACGGTCCAGGCCCAGCAACTCGCGCCTAAAGGCGTCTCCTTCACCGATCTGGAGGAGCTGGTGGCTAAGAATCCGGACCCGGTGCTGGTGATGCGCCTGGCCGATCTCTACGCCCGGAATGACCTGCCGGATTCGGCGGTGCACGTGCTGGAGCGCGCCGTACGGCGTGCACCCGGTAATGAGGCTCTACGCGCGAAGCTGGTCGCCGTCCGCGCTCGGACGGCCGACAAGGTCCGAGTGGGTGGGTAGAGGGCGTGAGCCAATGGCGGCGACTCGCCTCCGGGATGGGGGCGGCGCTTCCGGGGTTGCTCGCCGTCCGCAAACGCCGCACGAGTTAGCTGCCTGCTGAACCCGCGACTTACAACCGGCACCGGCCCGCTGGGTCACGGGGCTCCTGGCAGTCAGCCGATTGCGGCGAGGAAGGACCGTGGGGATCCGGTACGCGAGAGCGGGGAAGGGGTGATCCCCTTCCCCGCTGTTGCTTTCACCCGGCTGGGGGTGAGAGTTACCTCCCCGCGCCAGGTCCGGGGGGACCTCCGGGGCTGGTAGGGCCTCCGGGGGTTTTGCCGCCCTTGAGCTCCTGCATCTTCTTCGCGTAGTCGTCCGGACTGCCCCCACCGGGTGGGGTGTTATTAGGCGCCGCGGCCGGCGTAACGTTCTGCGCCTCGGGGCCGCAGCCTGCGGTTGCCAGTGCGAGGACGCCGCAGAGCATCGTGGCAGCCAGAATTCCGGCGAGGGGTCGCTTCGCCTGCGTGACCATGGAACGTGTCTCCTAGTTGAGCGTGGGAACTTACGGACAGTCCTGCTTGTTGATGGTGCGGCCGTTGTTGGAAACGTAGGTTCCCGCGGCACGTGCCCAGCAGCCGTTCGTCTTCGAGTTGTCGCCGATGTTATTCAACTGGAAGCCAGCGTTGCTGCAAGGGAAGACCTGGGCGCACTTCGTGGTCTTGACGTGCCCATCCGCGTACAGCATGTTGATCTGGTCCATGTGCCGCGCCGCGAAGAACGAGTTCCGAGCCCACTCGAACGCCGAGTCGCTGGTCTCCTCGCCGATCCACGCGTTGTCGCCGAACCAGCTCAGCCGGGAAGTGTCCCAGACCAGGAAGTAATCGGCGGGAGCCTGCATCTCGGCCATGTTCCACTCGCCCCATGACTGCATGGCGTACGAGCCGGTCACGTTGACGTTGAACTCCTGGTCCAGCGCTGTCCACGGGTTCGCGTCCGAGGGACAGCGGCCGATGCCGACGTTCTTGGCGTAGGGCTGGATCTGGGCCAGGAAGATCCGGTTCTTCTGACCGACGGCCCCACCGTTCCAGGTGTTGATGAGAGTGCGCTCGTCGTAGTCCTGGGTGTACATCATCCAGGCGGTGCCGATCTGCTTGAGGTT
>JAJFMS010000730.1 GCA_020696885.1 Armatimonadota bacterium
AAAGAACCCGACCCACGTGCCGTAGCACGCGGGAAGACTGCCGTGATCGCTTCGCTTCGAGGCCGGGCTGGTCACCCGGATGGTTCGTTAGCCCGGCTTGACCGCAGCGGCCGGCCGGGCGTGTTCTTGCGGGTTAGACCTCTCGGCGGGAAGGGAGTTACGTCGGTTTTCCAACCGCCGGCCGGAGACGGGACCGACCGGATGAACCAGGGAGGTTTTGGACAGGATTAACAGGATTGACAGGATGGGGAACACCGTGGGACACCAGCCGACGGCATACCTCCACTCCAGGCGTGCGGGCACGGCCACTCTCCATCCTGTAGATCCCGTTAATCCTGTCTAAAACTCCGGACGCACTACGCCCCCGGGCGCCGCGGTCCCATCTCACTCCATCCCGTCATCCTGTCCAAAAGACGCCCCAGACCGCATCACCCCTTCAGCGCCCGCTTCACCGCGGCACGGGTCTTGTCCAGGCCGGTCTTCGCTACCAGGAACGGGTCCTGCTTCCAGTAGTCGCGGTTGAACAGCTCCAGGGAGAGGTAGCCGCGGTAGCCCATGGCGTCCAGATCCCGGAAGATCGTGTCGAGGGGCGCGATGCCGTCACCGGGGTAGACGCGCTGGGCATCGTTGATCGTCTCGCGCGGGGGGTTGGCGGGGTAGTCGTTCACGTGGAGCACGTGCATGGACGAGCCGGCCAGGAGCTTCAGACCGTTGTAGCCGGAGCCGCCCTTATAGAGATGGTAGATATCCGCGAGGATGCACGCCTTGGGGTGCGCGCTCTCGATGGCGACGGTAGCGGCCGTGCCCAGGCGGTTGAGCGTCTTGGAGAAGCCCCATACCTCGAGCTGCGGCACCACGCCCACCTGATCCCCCAACTCCAGCAGCGCCCGGTAACGGTCCGCGATCACCAGCGGGTCCATGTCAGTCCGATCCGTGGCGCCTACCGGCGGCGCGGCGATGCGGGTGCCGCCGACCTGCAGCACCATGTCCATCTCCCGCTTCGCCTGCTCCAGGCCCTTCTTGCGGGCGTCGGCGTCGTCCACGATCCAGGGCGCGAAGCCGATGGCGCTCTCCACGGTCAGCCCGCGGTCGGCGATCCGCTTCTTGAGGTCGGCCAGCGTTCCGCCCGCCTTCACGTGGTCTTCGAAGTCTCGGATCCACGGCTCCAGCGCCTGGTAGCCGGCCTTCGCGGCGATGTCGATCACCTCGGTGAACGGCCGCTTCTGCCCGGAGAGAGTGCTGGTGTTCAGGCAGTATCCAAATGGCTCACTTTTGCTCCGGCGCGCGGGCGCGGCCTGCGCTTCCCCGAAACCACCCCCCAGCGCGGCGGCCCCGGCCGCGATCCCAGCGGAGAGCAAAGCGCGGCGATCCATATTCACTGCCATCGGTGCGTCCTCGTCAGTCAAAGCACGGGCCCACGCGTTGCAGCCCCGGCTTTGTTCCCACTCCGGCGGAGCGGTTCCTCCCGCAGGCCGTGGTGTGACCGGGAGATGTAGGCGGGCTCAAGGACAAAGAGAGCGGTAGGGGCCAGGTCCGTTACTTCGACGAGCAGGGGCACGGGCTACGCCCGGCAGGGAAGACGCCCGCCGTCCCCGAAATGCCGCAGCGTGGGTTGGGTGAGGGCCTGAACTGCTCGCCCCTCGATCGAATGGAGCCTCAATGGGCAGGACTTACGAAGAGATCACCCCGGACCTGGAGCAATGGCTGGCGCGACAGCAGTTGTTCTTCGTGGCCACCGCCCCGCTGGCCGCGGAGGGGCTGGTCAACTGCTCCCCGAAGGGGCTGGACACCTTCCGCATCCTCGGGCCGCGCGAGGTCGCCTACCTGGACCTCACCGGCAGCGGCATCGAGACCGTGGCTCACGTCCGCGAGAACGGGCGGATCGTGTTGATGTTCTGTGCCTTCGAGGGGCCGCCGCGGATCGTGCGGCTCCACGGCACGGGCGAAGCCGCCGCAGTGGGCACCCCCGGATACGCCGCACTGCGCGAGCAGTTCCCGGACTACCCAGGCGAGCGCGCCATCATCCGGGTGTGCGTCAGCCGGATCAGCGATTCCTGCGGCTACGGCGTGCCGCGCTATGAGCCGGCCGGGGAGCGCGACACCCTGGTCCGCCTGGCCGAGTCGTTCGGGAAGGAAGGCGTGGAGCAGTACCAGACCGAGAACAACGCCCGCAGCCTGGACGGCCTGCCCGGGCTGGAGTCGGGTGACTGATCAGGCGTGGGCCGACTCCCGACCAGGCCCGGGAGTGAGCGCCGCCGCCAGGTGCCGGAGCTTTTCCGGGTTCACCACCACGTGGATCCCCGTCACCTGCGCCCCGGCCAGGTGCAGCGTGGTCACGTTGCGCAGCCGGCCGTCCTGGAGCACCAGCAGCGCCACCTGGCCGTTCACTTCCACCAACTGCGTCGTGCGTCCCGGCGGCGCCTTGCGGGTGATGCCGAGGAAGAAGCGGGCCACCTTGTTCGCGCCGTAGACCGGATTCCGTGCGGCCGGGGTGACGCCCCCGCCGTCCGACCAGAGCGTCACGTCGCGAGCCAGGAGCGCTTCCAGCCCCGGCAGGTCACCGGCCACGCAGGCGTGCGCGAACTGGAGCGTCAGCCGTCGCTGCTGCTCCGGCGAGGCGTCGAACCGGGGCCGGCGCGCCTCGATCTGCGTCCGGGCTCGGCGGAGGATCTGCCGGCAGTTCGCCTCGCTCTTCTCCACGATGGCGGCGATCTCGCCGTATTCGTAGTCGAAGACGTCTCGCAGTAGGAACACGGCGCGCTCCACCGGGTTGAGGCTCTCCAGCAGCACCAGGAACGCCAGGGAGAGACTCTCGCCCAGCAGCGCCCGCTCTTCCGGCGGCTGCCCGTCCGTGAGCAGCGGCTCCGGCAGCCACGGACCCGGGTAGGTCTCCCGTCGCACGCGGGCGGAGCGGAGGTGGTCGATACTGAGCCGCGTGACCGTGGTCGTGAGGAAGGCGCGCGCGGACCGGACCTCGTCCCGGGCTGCCTGCCGCCAGCGCAAGTAGGCTTCCTGGACGAGGTCCTCCGCATCCGTCACGGTCCCCAGCATCCGGTAGGCGATGCCGAAGAGGCGCGGGCGTAGCTCTTCAAACAGATCCGGCGAAGGCATGAGCATGCACGGGCGCCGCAGCAGGGCGCGCCAGGATCATGGTAACCGCCCGCTCCGCGCTCGCCGCACTCGCGTCGGAGAGCAGGCTTTCCGGGCCCACCCAGTCCCCGGCCACGTAGAGCCCGTCGATCCCGGGCACCGCCGGCCCAGGGCGTCCGGCCGTGCCGCCCATCGCGGCCGTGGGCAGCGCCCCCGCGACCGTAACATGCCGCAGGAACCGGCGCTCGACCACCTCGTCGCGCCACCCGGGCTGCAGTTCGTCCACCAGCCGCTCCAGCTCCGCTTCCTGTTCCGGGCCGGGCTCCTCGCCGGCGCGCAGATAGCGGGCCGCGTGGAGCAAGGCACCTCCCTCCGGCGCGAGCCGGGCGTCCGGCGAGTGTACCGAGAAGTAGAGA
>JAJFMS010000731.1 GCA_020696885.1 Armatimonadota bacterium
ACCCACCCCGGCAAACAGCGCCAGGTTGATCAGCAGTGCAGCCACGCTATCCAGGCCAAAATGGTCTTCGATCAGGTTGTACACCCGCCACAGCGGGTAGAGCAGCGCCGCGCAGCCGGAGAGCAGCGCCGCCTGCGTCAGCGAGACCGACTTGCGGGAGCGCCCCAGCATCAAGAGGACCGGAGCCAGCAGCAGTGCGAGCCCGGAGACGACGGCCAGCGCCAGCCCTACGGTTTGCGCGTCCACCAGTTCCCGGGTGCCGTCCACCTGCCGCGCCTACTGACTTCCCCGCATCTCCGCGGCGGAGCGAGCCCCGCGAGAGAGTGCGATCTTGCCGGTGCGGACCAGTTCCTTGATCCCATAGGGCGCCAGCAGGCTCTGGAACGCGTCGATCTTCTCCACCTGGCCGGTGACTTCGATGGTGAGCGTGCGCTCGCTGACGTCGATGATCTTCCCACGGAAGATGTCGCTGATCTGGAGGATCTCCGCGCGCTTCTCCGGCGTGGCGGTGACCTTGATGAGGGCCAGCTCCCGGTCTACGGAAGGCGTGCCGGTGTAATCGTAGACCTTGATCACCTCGATCAGCTTGTTGAGCTGCTTCTCGATCTGCTCCAGGGCGCGATCGTCGCCGCCGACCACGATGGTCATCCGCGAGATCGAGGGATCTTCCGTGATACTTACAGCCAGCGATTCGATGTTGAAGCCGCGCCGGGAGAAGAGCCCGGCCACCCGGGCCAGGACTCCGGGGGTGTTCTCTACCAGCGCCGTGATGGTGTGCTGCACAGGGGATACCTTAATTTGCGGCCGGGCGTTGGGGCCTGGCCTTGCGTTTGCTTTCGGATAGGGGGGGATGGAGTAGTGGAGTAATGGAGTGGTGGGAATGGTGCCCGTACGGGCGATCTGCCCAGTACTCCACTACTCCAACACTCCACTACTCCTGCAACCCTACTCCCCCATTACGAGGTCGTTGTACGTCTTGCCGGAGGGGATCATCGGGTAGACGTTGGCCTGCGGGGCCACGCGCACGTCGATCACTACCGGCACGTTGCGCACCCGGTCGCTCTGATCCAGGGCGTCCGCCAGGTCTTCCGGTCGGCGCACTCGCATCCCCACGCAGCCGTAGGCTTCTGCCAGGCGGACGAAGTCCGGGTAGTCGCCCAGGTCCACGGAGCTGTAGCGGTTCTGCCAGAAGAGCTGCTGCCACTGGCGCACCATGCCCAGGCTGCCGTTGTTGATGATCGCCACCTTCACGCAGACGCCCTCGGCGGCGGCCGTCATCAGCTCCTTCAGGGTCATCTGGAAGGAGCCGTCACCGGTCACCAGCCAGACTTCCTTGTCCGGGCGTCCCACCTTGGCGCCGATGGCGGCCGGAAGGCCGAAGCCCATGGTGCCGAGGCCGCCGGAGGTCACCCATTGGCGCTCGTAGTCGCACTTGTAGTACTGGGCGGCCCACATCTGGTGCTGGCCCACGTCCGTCGCCACGATCGCCTCGCCCTTGGTGTGGCGGTAGATCTCTTCGATCACCCACTGCGGGGCCACGGTGTCGCCGGTGCTCGGGTACGCCAGCGGGTACTTCGTGCGGCGGTCCTTCAGCTCTTGCGTCCACTCGTCCGCCGGTCGCGCCTTCACGTGCTTCAGCAGCTCCTGGAGCACCATCTTGGCATCGCCCACGATCGGGATGTGCGCCTGCACGTTCTTGCTGATCTCGGCCGGGTCGATGTCGATGTGGATGACCTTGGCGTTCGGCGCGAACGCTTCCAGCTTGCCGGTGACGCGGTCGTCGAACCGGGCGCCCACGGCGATCAACAGGTCGCAGTTGTGAACGGCGTAGTTGGAGTACTCGGTGCCGTGCATCCCCAGCATGTGGAGGGAGAGCTCGTGCGTCTCCGGGAACGCGCCCTTGCCCAGGAGCGTGGTGGTCACCAGGATGTTCGATCGCTCGGCGAGCTCCACGAGCTCCTTCTGGGCGCCGGAGTACACGGCGCCGCCGCCTACGTAGAACACCGGCTTTTTCGCCGCCTCGATCGCCCGGGCTGCCTTCACGATCTGCAGCGGGTGACCCTTGTAGGTAGGCTTGTAGCTGGCCAGCTCCACGTGGTTGATCGGGCGGTAGTCGATCTCCGCCTGCTGCAGGTCGCTGGGGATGTCTACCAGCACCGGGCCGGGCCGCCCGGTGGTGGCGATGTAGAACGCCTCCGCGATCGCTTCCGGGATCTCTTCGGCGCGCTTGAGCAGCCGGTTGTGCTTGGTGATCGGCATGGTGATGCCGGTGATGTCCGCTTCCTGGAAGGCGTCGGTGCCGATGGCGGCGGTGTTCACCTGGCCGGTGATGCAGACGATCGGGACGTTATCCATGTACGCGTCCGCGATCGGCGTAACGAGGTTCGTGGCGCCCGGCCCCGAAGTGGCGATGCACACGCCGGCCTTGCCGGTAACCTTGGCATAGCCTTCCGCCATGTGGCCCGCACCCTGCTCGTGGCGAACCAGGATGTGGCGGATCTCTTCTTCCTCGTAGATGGCATCGTACAGCGGGATCACTCGCCCGCCGGGATAGCCGAACATCACCTGCACGCCGTGCAGCTTGAGCTGCTCCAACAGTGCTTTCGCGCCTCGCATCTTCATCGCGTGCCGCCCTTCCGAAAGGTACTACAGCCTGCCAGAAACACAAAAACCTCTCATCCTAGGGACGAGAGGCTATGCCTTCGCGGTACCACCCCAGTTCCACCCGGCAGCCGGAAACGCAGGCAAGCTTTTCCGGAGCCCGGTGGCACTTTGAAGCGAGATAACGGTCGCTACCCGGGAAGCCCTAGTGAGTCCGGTGAAGGACCGTTCAGGTTCCGGCTCGGAGGGGAGTTTCAGCGGGGGTTCGTGCCATCCTCGCAGCCTGGGGATGACTCTCTGGGACGTAACCCGGTCGCTTACTGGTCCTCGTCAACGCCTGTGATCAAACCATATTTTGTCAAATCTATCAGGAATGGCCTGCGCGGTCAAGTGAGCTGGAGTCGGATCCGGCTGAATCTCACGTTTAACGGGGGCCGAGGCCGCGAGACGCGGCCGCGGCGCGAAAACCGGCGGCTCCGGCGCCGGATCGGTGCAGGCGCTTCGGGCGAGGACGGCGAAACGACTGGGAAACGAACCCAAGCAACACTAAGTCAATCCCTAATCGAATATGTCCCAACGAGAACCGGCCCTACTGGATCTCGATTCGTGGCCGCTGGCAGATATCGTTCCCAAGGTGCGGTTCTGGAAGGGCGGACGGATCGGGACGCAGGGCGAGCCTTGCGACACCATCTACATCATTGCCGAAGGCCAGGTGCTACTCAGCCGCCGCAACCCGGACGGTGACGACTACGCTCTGTACCTGCTCGGCGCCGGCGATCTCCTGGGGGAGGGCGCCTGCGGCCGGAACAAGCGTTGGCTGGTAAGCGTGCGGGCCCTTACGGACGGCTCCGCGTATGCCCTGCCCGCCAGCCAGCTTCCCCGGTTCGCCCAGCATTACCCGC
>JAJFMS010000732.1 GCA_020696885.1 Armatimonadota bacterium
AGCGGCGCGACGCCGGCGGCGGAACCGACCAGCAGGGCGGCAAGCGTGCCGGCGAACAGCAGCCGGCGGGTGATAGCGGTCTTCATCTCGATAACTCCTCAGGCGGCCCGGAGGCCGATCTCGTACCACGGTGAGCCAGCGCTGCCCGGGTGGGTGGCTGGTGGGTGCCTGCGCTCCACAGCCGACCACAGACGCGAACGCCGTAGCGGAGGGGAAGGGAGCGGATGGGTCTGTGACCCACCTGCAAGCGCAGGGAGACTACTTGCTAGTAAGGACTACTAGCAGGCAGGAGGCGCGCGAGATGGCCCGGAGGGCGTGTAAGGAGTGCGCGGAGTGCCACTGGAGGGAGCCGCATCCCAGGTGCTGCCGGTGGGCAGTTGCAGGGATGCGGGGGAGTTGGGCAGGAGTGCCGCGCCCAGCGAAAGGACGAGCACCGGCCCTTTTGATTCGGTCGGTACGGGTTTCGGCGCCTGCACGGAGCAGCTACATCCCGCCAGGCCGAGCACCTGCTCCGCCTGATGCTCCGCCGGTGCGGCAGCATGCTCGCCGGCTGCTTCCTGGTGGCAGCAGCACGGGCCCGGCTGGGCCATTGCAGGGCAACTCGCGGCTGTCGCCGGCCCCGCCACGACCGTGGCCTCCGGCAGCAGGCAAGCCAGCGCGCTAGCCGGGCTGGCACCGGTAGTGAATACCAGTGCGAACACCAGGCTGATGGCCAGCCACAGTTTGTTGTGCCGGAGAGAGTTCATCGTGCAGTTTGTGGGCTCCCGGTGGACGATCCGGTGGGAGCTGACTATTATTATATACCCCCTGGGGGTAATATTCAAACTCTTTCAGCGCAGCGCCGAAGCACGCCCGAGTTCAGCTTGCGGTAGAACGTAGGGCCGGAGCTCCGTCTTGGCCCCGTCCGGACCCCGCAAAACCCTCGGCCAAGCATCGCCCGGCGTCCCAACCACTAACCACCAGCCACTAACCACCAACCACTAATCTCTTCAGCCTCAGGCTATTCGTCAACACCGAGACGCTGGAGAGCGCCATCGCCGCGCTGGCGATGATGGGTGACAGCGTGATCCCGAAGAACGGGTAGAGCACGCCGGCCGCGAGCGGGATGCCCAGCACGTTATAGACGAAGGCGAAGAACAGGTTCTGCCGGATGGTGCGCATCGTCGCCTTCGAGAGCGCAATCGCGGTCACCACGCCTTGCAGGTCGCCGCGGATCAGGGTGATGTCGCTGGCCTCCATCGCCACGTCCGTGCCGGTGCCGATGGCGATCCCCACGTCGGCCTGCGCCAGCGCCGGGGCGTCATTGATGCCGTCGCCGACCATCGCCACGACCTGGCCCTCCGCCTGGAGCTTGCGGACCTGTTCCGCCTTGTGCTCCGGCAGCACCTCCGCCATCACCCGGTCGATCCCCACCTGTCGCCCCACCGCCTCCGCCGTGTGGCGGTTGTCGCCGGTGATCATCACCACCTGCAGGCCCAGGCGCTTGAGTGCCGCCACCGCGGCGGGAGAGCTCTCCTTCACGGTATCCGCCACCGCCACCACGCCGGCCGGACGGCCGTCCACCGCCGCCAGCATCGGCGTCTTCCCCTCCGCGGCCAGCCGCTCGAGCTCCGTCTCCAGGGCGCCCATGTCGATGCCGCGCTCCGTCATCAGCCGCCGGTTGCCGATGAGCACCTGCCGGCCGTCCACCGTGGCTTCCAGTCCCCGGCCGGTGAGCGAGCTGAACCCGGTAGCCGGGCTCAGGGTGAGCCCTCTCTCCCGAGCGCCCCGCACGATCGCCTCCCCCAGGGGATGCTCCGAGGCACCCTCCGCGCCGGCGACCAGCCGCAGCAGCTCGGCTTCGTCGAACGGGGCGACGGGGATCACGTCCGTCAGCGCCGGCTGGCCCCGGGTGATGGTGCCGGTCTTGTCCAGGATGATGGCGGTTAGCTTGTGGGCCGTCTCCAGGCTCTCGCCGCCGCGGATCAGGACCCCATTCTCCGCGCCCTTTCCGGTGCCGACCATCACGGCCGTAGGCGTGGCCAGGCCGAGCGCGCACGGGCAGGCGATGATGAGCACGGAGACGAAGGCGACCAGCGCCTGCTGCAGCCGCGTCTCGACCGGCGCCAGGTCGAACCAGAGCACGAACGCCGCGATGGCGAGGCACAGCACCACCGGCACGAAGATGCCGCTGATCACGTCCGCCAGCCGCTGGATCGGCGCTTTGCTGCCCTGGGCGTCCTGCACCAGCCGGATGATCTGCTGCAGCGCCGTGTCCTTGCCGACTTTCGTGGCCTGGAAGCGGAAGGCGCCGGTCCGGTTGATGGTGGCGCCGAACACTTCGTCGCCGGGCCGCTTGGTCACCGGTAGGCTCTCCCCGGTGAGCATCGACTCGTCGACCGCGCTCTCCCCCTCACGCAGGAGGCCGTCTACCGGGATCTTCTCACCCGGGCGCACCTGCACCAGGTCCCCCGGGAGCACCTGCTCCACCGGGATCTCCAGCTCTCGGCCGGCCCGCACCACGCGGGCGGTGCGGGCCTGCAGCCCCATCAGCCCGCGGATGGCGTCGCCGGTGCGCGCCTTGGCCCGGGCCTCCAGCAGCCGGCCCAGCAGGATCAACGCGATGATCACCGCCGCCGCCTCGAAGTAGACCGGTGCCATCGGCATGGCCCCGTGGGCGCCCCCATGCGCCGGGGCCGCCACCACGGCCCGCGGAAAGACCGTCGCGATCACGCTGAACAGGTAGGCCGCCCCGGTGCCCAGCGCGATCAGCGCGTTCATGTCCGCCGCCCGGTGACGCAGCGCGGCCCAGGCGGACACAAAGAACTGCCGTCCCGAGTACAGGATCACCGGCGTGGTGAGCAGGAGCTGCAGCCAGTGGTTGCCGGGGAAGTCCAGGTGCAGCATCGCCATCACGGTGACCGGCACGCCAAAGACCAGCGCCACGGCCAGCCGGCGTGCGAGCCCCCGGTACTCCTGCTCCCGGGCCTGCTGCTCCCAATCCGGCTCTTCAGCGGTGGGTGCGTTGTCCTCCTGGGGAACTTCGAGCACCACGCCAAAGCCCGCGCCCTCGATGGCGCCAGCCACGCCGAGGGGATCAAGCAGGGCGGGATCGTAGTCCACGGTGGCCCGGTGCGCGGCAAAGTTGACGTTGGCCTCGTGGACGCCCGGCGTCCTCCGGAGCACCTTCTCGATGCGCGCGGAGCAGGCGGCGCAGCTCATCCCGGTGACCGGCAGAGAGACCCGCTCCACACCGGCGGTGGCGCCGTGAGCCTGAGAGCTCGTGTCCATCCTAGCCCTCCTTCCGCTCTTCCACGATGAGCTTGCCGCACAGCATGTTCATGCCGCAGGTAAAGATGAATTCCCCCGCCCGCTCCGGCGTGAACTCCACGTCCGTGGTCTTGAACGCGGGGAGCGCGCGGGAGATGCCGAAGTCGCCGAAGACGACGGTGTCCGAGCAGGAGGCGGTCTCGTCCCGGTAGAACGCCACGCGCACCGGCCGGCCCTTCTCCACCACGAT
>JAJFMS010000733.1 GCA_020696885.1 Armatimonadota bacterium
CCTACCCGGTTACCGTCGCCCATCAGCCGAACAGCCGGGAGCTGGTCACCATCGTGCAGCAGTACCCGGGCGGGCCGAGCAAGATTCTCCGCTTCCAGGACGATCCGAACGTGGAGCGGACCGAGGAGCTGCTCGCAACGGACCACCTGCTCTACGATCTCACGTTCGATGAGTTCTTTGACCGCACCAGACACGTCTACCTGGGCGGCAAGGCCCTGGCTCCGCCACCCGCCGAGCGAAAGGTGGCGGTCACGCGTTATCAACTGGACTTGCGAGAACGCCGCCTCGATCCGAAGTCCGCGACGACCATCATCGACTGGCTCTCCGACGGGCACGACGGTGCCGCGATGACCTTCGGGCGGGACGGCATGTTCTACGTGACCACCGGGGACGGCACGTCTGACTCGGACGTGAACCTCCGCGGCCAGGACATGACGCAGCTCACCGCCAAGCTCCTCCGGTTGGACGTGCGCCGCCCGGCGCCTGGCATGGAGTACAGCGTGCCGGCGGACAACCCGTTCGTGGGCCTGGAGCGTGTTCGAGGGCAGCCACCCGTTCTACCCCAACCGCAAGCTCGGCCCCACGCCGCACATCCTGCCGACCGTGGAGCACCCGCACTCGGAGGCGCGCTCGCTCACCGGTGGCGTGGTTTATTACGGCCAGCGGCTTCCGGAGCTCCGCGGCGCCTACATCTACGGGGATTACTCCACCGGCAAAGTCTGGGGCGTGAAGACCGTGGGCCAGAAGGTGGTGTGGCAGCAGGAGCTGGTCGATACCCCCTATCAGATCACCGGGTTCGGCACGGACTCGAAGGGCGAGATCCTGATCGTGGACATGCGCGGCAACGGCGAGGGCGGGTTCTACACCCTCGAGCCCACGCCGAAGGTGACCACGCCGTCCATGTTCCCCCGGCGTCTGAGCGAGAGCGGCCTCTTCGCCTCGGTGAAGGACCACCGGATGCAGGCGGGGCTGATCCCGTACGACGTGAACGCGCCGCTCTGGTCGGATGGCGCCCACAAGGCACGCTGGATTGCCCTGCCCGGCGCCGGCGCGACGATCGACGCCACCGCCTCCCGGGGGTGGAACCTGCCGGAGAAGACGGTGCTGGTGAAGTCGTTCGCCCTGGAGTTGGAAGAGGGCAACCCGAAGTCTCGCCGCTGGATCGAGACCCGCTTCCTCACGAAACAGGACGCCGAATGGGTGGGCTACTCCTACCTTTGGAACGAGGAGCAGACGGACGCCACGCTGGTCGAGGCGAAGGGTCTGGACCAGACCTACGAGGTTCGCGTGCGCCGCTCCAGCGAGCACCCGGACGGCATCCGGAAACAGACGTGGCACTACCCGAGCCGGGCCGAGTGCATGACCTGCCACAGCCGCGCCGCCAACTTCGTGCTGGGGCTCACCACGCAGCAGATGAACCGGGACTATGACTACGGCAAGGTCCGGGAGAACCAGCTCCAGGTGCTGGAGCGCCTCGGCGTGCTGCGTATTGACTGGGCTGGCGAAGCGCGCAACGCGCTGGTGGCGGCGTTCAAGGCGAAGGGGGCGGATGACAACGCCGCCACCGTCCAGGCAGACCGCCAGGCGCCGCAGGGCGGCCAGCGCGGGGTGCCGCCGGCAAGCCTGTTCACGCAGCCGCCCGCGCGCCTGACGCGCCTCGTGGACCCCTACGATCGCAAGCAAGACCTGACCGCCCGCGCGAAGTCGTACCTCCAGGCGAACTGCGCCAACTGCCACGTGGAAGCCGGCGGCGGTAACGCGCAGATGGAGCTGGAGTACGCCACGGCCCTGGAGAAGATGCGCATCGTCAACGAGAAGCCGCGCCACGACTCGTTCGGGTTGCCCGACGCGCGCCTGGTGGCCCCCAGCGCGCCGGAGCGGAGCATCCTGCTCCACCGCATCTCCAACCGGGAGAAGGGCCACATGCCGCCCCTCGCCACCTCCCGCGTGGACGACCGCGCGGTAACGCTCATGCGAGATTGGATCAAAAGCCTGAAGGAAACGTCCTCTCGGTAAGCGCCTGCCCATCGACGCTTTCTATTCGACCCAGCAGATTCCTCTCGTTAGACTTACCGTGGCGCCCTGGCAGCCAGAGGCTGGGAGCGGAACGGACGAGGATCATGCACACGGCGATCGAGACGGCGAGAGACTTGCGGGACAACGTGCTGGCTCGCTGGGCGGATGAGGTCGACCGGGAGGGCCGCTGGCCCACGGAGTCGGTCGCCGCACTGGGCGGGGCGGGGCTACTCGGGCTGGTGGTGCCGGCTGATTTCGGCGGCGGCGGCGCCCCACCCAGCGTCGTCTCGGCGGTGGTGCGCACCCTGGCGGAGGCCTGCGCGTCCACGGCGATGATCTTCATGATGCACGTGTGCGCGCAGCAGGTGATCGCGCAGGCCGAGTCGTTCCCGCTGCGGGAGGAGGTCCTCCGCGCGATGGCGGCCGGTGGGCACCTCAGCACCCTCGCCTTCAGCGAGAAGGGCTCGCGAAGTCACTTCTGGGCGCCGATCAGCCAGGCCTTGGCCGAGGAGGAGACCCACCGGCTCACGGCAGAGAAGTCGTGGGTCACCAGCGCCGGGCAGGCGGACAGCTACGTCGTCTCCACCCGCAGCATAGCCGCGGTAGAGATGACCTCGTCCACGCTTTACTACGTCCCTTCCGGCGCGGAGGGGCTCAGCGTCAGCGGTCCGTGGACCGGCATGGGCCTGCGCGGGAACGCAAGCTCGCCGATGCACCTGGGGGGCGTGGCGGTACCGGCGGCGCACCGGCTAACCGGCGAGGGGGAAGGGTTCGGGGCGATGCTGAGCGTGGTCCTGCCCTGGTTCCAGCTCTGCAGTGCGTCCGTCTCGGTCGGCATCGCCGCGGCCGCCACCGAGGCCACCCGCCGGCACCTGCTGGCCTCGAAGCTGGAGCACCTGGGGCAGTCGCTTGCGGACCTACCCAACCTTCGCGCCCGGCTCGCGCAGATGCAGATCACCACGGATACGCAGCGCGTGTTCGTGGAGCACGTGGCGACCCGGATGGAGAACCCGGGGCCGGATACGATGCTGGCGGTGCTGGAGAGCAAGGCGGGGGCCGCGGAAGCCGCGCTGCAGGTAACGGACCTGGCGATGCGCACCTGCGGCGGCGCTGCCTTCAGCCGGCACCTGGGCGTGGAGCGGAACTTCCGCGACGCGCGCGCCGGCTGGGTGATGGCGCCCACCACGGACGTCCTCTACGATTTCATCGGCAAGGCACTCCTGGAGATGCCGCTTTTCTGAGGTGAGCGAATGGACCGACCGATCCTGATTGGCGCCGTAGCGTACGACCAGCGGGTAGTACCGATCTGGGAGGCCATGCGCGACTACTTCCGCGAGGCCGGTGTCCCGATCGACTACGTGCTCTACTCCAACTACGACCGCCAGGTAGAGGCGCTGCTGGCCCGGCAGATCGACATCGCCTGGAATACGAACCTGGCGTGGCTGAAGACGTGTCGCCGCACCGGCAATACCTGCCGGGCGTTGGCGATGCGGGACGTAGACGCGGACTTCAAGACGATCTTCGTCGCCCGGGCCGACAGCGGGATCCAGTCCCTGGCGGACATCCGGGGCAAGCGCCTGGCCCTGGGCTCCGCGGACTCCGGCCAGGCGGCGATCCTACCGATCGAGTTCCTGCGCGAGGCCGGAGTGGACGCCGAGCGCGAGTGCCGGATCTCCCGCTTCAACCTGGACGTCGGCAAGCACGGCGACACCGGCACCAGCGAGCTGGAGGTCCTGCGCGCCCTCCACGACGGCGAAGCGGACGCCGGCGCGATGGCGGACAGCACCTGGATCAACCAGGTAGCGGCGGGGACGGTCGATCCGGCGCAACTGCGCGTGATCTGGACCACTCCCGGCTACTGCC
>JAJFMS010000734.1 GCA_020696885.1 Armatimonadota bacterium
CCCGCCTGTTCACGGTGTTCGGTGTTCGGATAGGGTGAGAACCTCGGTACGGAGACTTGATTCAGTTCGAAGACGCTTCCGGCCTACGCATTCCGGGCCGCGCTAACGCGCAGCGAGGCCCGGCGCGTGGGCGCCGGGCCTCGTCGATGGTTCAGGTACCGCGAGGGCGCCTTACCGGCGGCGGCGGTCGCTCGGGTGGTCGTCCCGATCGTTGCGCACGCCGTCACCGTCGCGGTCGCGATCCTGCCGATTCGGGATACCGTCCCGGTCGAGGTCTCCCGTCCGGGAGCCATAGCTGCCACCGTAGCCGCTGCCGTAGCGACCGCTGCCGTAGCGGCTGCTGCCATACCGGCTGCTGCCGTAGCGACCGTCGTAACGATCCCGATCCCAGCGGTCGTTCCGATCCCACCGGTCGTTCCGGTTATACCGGTCCCGGTCGTAGCGGCTGCTGCTGCGATAGCGGCTGTCGTAACGGTCGTTGTCACTGCGGCTGCGGTAGCCGTGCGCCGGCGCCCAGGAAGGCGGTTTCGCGGCAGCGGGGGTGAGATCGCAGGCCAGCAGCGCGAGTCCGGTAACGGCCACACCAGCGGCGATCTTGCGTACGAGGTCTATTTTCAAACTCATGGTCGTTTTCTCCAGGCCAACGGATCGTTAACTACGCGAGGTGCCGGCCAGTTTCCCGGAGGGGGCCTCACCGGCACCTCGCGCTATCTAAACACCGTCCGCTGGTGTCTACCCGAAAGACCCACGCCCGCGAACCCGGTTCCCGAAAAGTTTGAGGGCGTTGGGTGTTGGGCCTTGGGTGTTAGGTGTTGGGTGCCCGGGGAGAGAGCCCGGGACTGAGTTACAAATCGGGCAAGGGTCCGGACCATTCGGATGTCCGGGCGCCGGGATGGAAGCTGAAACAGGAAGGGGGCCGGATGCGCCGGTTACAGGTGGCATGGGTCGCGGTTGCGCTCGCTCTCTGCGCGGTAGGTGTGCAGGCCGTTTCTACGGCACCGAGGAAGGGGAGGGCCGAGGCCGGGTTCACCCGCGCTCACGCCAAAGCCAGCGAAGCTTCATGTCGCCAGGCGGTGCAGGCGTTCCGGAACCGGCCGCGGGACTTCAGCGCCACGCTCCGCCAGGGGCTCGCCGAAGACCTGGCGGCGGCGAAGAAGAGCCCGGACGAGATCGTGAGCCTCGACTTTGAGCCGTTCGTCAACTCCCAGGACCCCGCCTCTCGCTACGTGGCCCGGAAGGTCACCCGCAGCGGGCAGTCGTACCGGGTGGCCGTGCACGCGGTCGTCGACGGCAAGGTGAGTGAGACTCCGGACGTGGTCCCCGAGCTGGTGATCTGGCGGGGCCACTGGACGTTCGTCAACTTCCACTATCCCGGCAGCGAGGGCGAGGCGGGGACCAACCTGCTCAAGCTGCTCCGCGAGCTGCGGGACGCCCGGCGGAAGCCCGCGCGCCGCAGCAGGTAACGGGTGCGAGAGTGAGGGCCGCGACATGCCGCGAGGGATCAGCCGAAGAGCACTCCTGAATCAGGTGGGAGCTACTGCCGTGACAACCGTGCTTCCCGGAGCCGTCCGGGCGCTGGAGAGGCGGCTCCCGGAGGCGCTGCGGGTGGGGATCATCGGGCTGGTCGGGCACGTCTCCGAGATCACCGGTGCGGTGAAGCAGGTGCCCGGGCTGTCCATCGTCGCGGTGGCGGAGAGCAAGCCGGAGCTGCTGCAGCCGGCGAAGCGGAGCCCGAGCTACCGGCAGGCGAGCTTCTATGCGGACTACCGGTCTCTGCTGGACCGGGAGAAGCTGGACCTGGTAGCGGTGTGCGGCGAGACCGGCGGCCGGGCCGCCATCCTCCGCGCCTGTGCGGAGCGGAAGCTGCCGATCGTCTCTGAGAAGCCGCTTACGGCGACCCTGGACGAGCTGCAGGCGGTCCGCGAGGTGGTGACCCGCAACCGCGTGCCGCTCACCATGCTTCTACCGATGCGATTCTCGCCGCATTACCACGCGATGTGGAGGATCGTCCGCAGCGGGGAGATCGGGGACGTCATCGGCATCAACGCGCAGAAGTCCTACAAGCTCGGCTCGCGGCCAGAATGGATGAAGCGCCGGGACCGGCTGGGCGGGACGATCCCCTATGTGGGGATCCATATGGTGGACCTGATGCTCTGGATCAGCGCGCGCCGGTTCACCCAGGTGGCCGCGTTCCACGCGAACGTCGGCTTCCCGGACCTGGCGGAGATGGAAAACAGCGCGGCGCTGTTGTTTCGGATGGAGAACCGCGGCGCCGCCTCGCTGCAGATCGACTACCTCCGCCCGGCCACCGCGCCCTCCCATGGTGACGATCGCCTCCGCATCACCGGCAGCAGCGGCGTGGTGGAGTACCAGGAGGCCACGGGGCTGACGGTGATGACCAGCTCCAAACCGCAGCGGACGGTGGTTGACCTCCCGCCGGAGCGGTCTCTCTTCGTGGACTTCGTCGAGTCGCTCTACCTGGGCAAGATGCACCTGATCCGGCCGGAGGAGGTGTTCCGCGGCACCGAAGTGGTGCTCAAAGCCCGCGACGCCGCGGACGCGGGGCGAGTGATCAAGCTCTGATCCGAGCCACGGCACCGCCATGGCCGCGGCGTTCTCCCGCGACCAGCTCCAGAGACAGGGCACATCGTGCGCCCGATATCCTAACGGTTTCACCCTACCGGCTGCCGGGTAATAGTCGCCACAATCGCCGGGTTTTAGGGCAAAGGAGAACGGAATGCCTGTTTCGAAGAGTATGGGTCGATCTGCCGGTCGTTGGCTGTTGGCCGCGGTGTGTGCGGTGACGCTGGGTGGCCTTTGCGGCTGCGCGCCGACGACGGTGGTGGAGGATCGGACCCCGAACACCACGGTGGTGACCCCGCCGTCCTCGCCCAAGACCGAAGTGGTGCCGGTGCCGGTTCCTGGTCCGTCTGGTGCCCCGGGACCTGCCGGCCCGGCTGGACCCGCCGGCCCGTCCGGCGCTCCGGGCCGATAGCCATTAGCGCGAGCCGGGCCGAGGGCACACCGCCCTCCGGCCTGGCTCGTCAGAACACGGGAAGTGGCCCGCGAAACACCCGAAAGTCCGCGAAAACCGGTAGCCCGGAGCTCGTCGGGAGTGATCCGGTCAGTTGCCCGCAAAGTATCCCGGCAACGTCAACCGCGGGCGGGCGCAAGATCGTGCGAAAAGGTAGAAGAACTTAGCGCGGCCTCACTTTGCCAGCCCTGGTTCCCATCCCGTCAATCCTGTCCCAAACCGCTCCTGTCTCTCCCTCTCCGTGTCTCTGTGTCTCCGTGGTGAAGAATCGCCCCAGGACGCGACCCTCACGGCGAAGCGGCTGCGGTAATCGAAAAAGAGGCCGGCCGTGGGATCTCATCCCACGGCCGGCCCCCTTTCGGTTCGCGCCGCAGCGCTCGTCAGTTACAGGCCGGCCGGGTTGGAGACGGCGGCGCCGGGCCGGAAGCCGACCGCTCCCGCCAGGGCCACGGCCTCGTCCTGAT
>JAJFMS010000735.1 GCA_020696885.1 Armatimonadota bacterium
AACGAGCCGAGCGCCATCACGGTCGGCGCGCTGAACACGTTCGGCACGCCCAACCGGGACGACGACGCGGTATGCACCTACAGCAGCCGCGGGCCCACCTACCAGGACGGGCTGGCAAAGCCGGACGTGGTGGCCCCCGGGAATCGGATCGCCTCCGTGCGGGCTCCGGGCTCCTACCTGGACACCGTTTACCCCGGCAACCGCGTGCAGTATGACACGTCCGCCACAAGCGCCGAGTACTACGAGCTCTCCGGCACCAGCATGGCGGCGCCGCAGGTGGCGGGGATCGCCGCGCTGGTCCTCCAGGCCAACTCCAGCCTCCCACCCAACGCGGTGAAGGGGCTGCTGATGTACACGGCCCAGCGCCTGAGCCTGCACGACGCGGCCGGCGCTCCGCTCCCCTCCACCTATTCCGTGCTCACCCAGGGCGCGGGCAGCGTCAACGCCGTGGGCGCGGTGGAGCTGGCACGGCAGCTCAACACCAGCGCGACGGTGGGCGCGGACTGGCTGACCGGCACGGTGTCCGGCGCCAGCACTGTGGGGGGGGGCACTTTCCCCTGGTCGAAGCAGGTGCTGTGGCAGAACCTCTGGATGCGCGGCGACGCGGTGCTGGAGCTGCGGCAAGCGCTCTGGACGGAGCAGGCGGATTGGGGCGCCGATGCGAACTGGAGCGGCGAGGTAACTGCCAACGATTATTGGGATGATCCGCCTCTTCCGCCCCCGCCGCCCGGCGACGGAGGGTGCACCGGCGGCTCCACTGGTGGCGGAGGGTGTACCGGTGGCGGCTCCACCGGCGGTGGAGGGACCATGCCGGGCGATAATACCGGCGGACCGCCGCCGCCTCCGAACCCGGGCGACGGCACGCAGATCACCTGGAGCGATACGGGTCCGATCCAGGGCGACTGATCCGGCTACTCCTGGAGCTCCCTATGCAGTTTCGAAAGCTCCCCAGGCCTCTCCAGCTCTATATCGTGGCGCAGATCCTGCTTGTAGCACCGGCCCTCTGGCTGGTGCTGCAGCAGCCGCTGCCACGGGACTGGTTCGTCGTCTCGGGGCTGCTGATCGCGACGGCGCTGGCCGGGAGCTGGAAGCTGGAGCTGACGGTCTTCCAGGCGCGGATGAGCATCGTGTTCGCCGTGGCCTGCCTGGCGTTGTTGCTGGAGGGTCCGACCGCGGCGGTGTCCTGTGCCGCGCTGGGCGCGGTGGTCACCACCCTGCTCCGCTCTCCGCAGGGCAAGTGGAAGCTGGAAGTCCAGCGCCAACCGTTCCATCGGCTGCTGTTCAACCCGGCGCATTGCGCGCTCGTGTGCGCCCTGGCGGCGCTGGCGTACACCGCGGCGCTGCCCTGGGCGCCCGCGGAGTGGGCGGGACCCGCCTGCGGGCTGATCTTGTTCACCAGCGTCTACTTCCTGGCCAACTCCTACGGGATCGCCGTGGCCATCGGGATGCAGCAGCAGCTCCCGGCGCCCCGGGTGTGGAAAGAGAACTTCCTCTGGACCGCGCCCGGCTTCTACGCCTCGGCGCTGGCCGCCCTGGCGATCTGGGGCGCCATCGGAGTGCTGGGCGCGTGGGCGCTGGTGCTCGTGGCGCCGCTCTACCTGATCTACTACTCCGGGCGGCTGTACCTCCGGCGGCTGGAGCAGACGAACGCATCGCTTACCGAGCAGATCACCGAGCGCGAGCGTGCCGAAGCGGCGCTGCGCCAGGAGCGAGAGTTCCTGCACGCGGTGCTGGAGAACGCCGCCGACGGCATCGTGGCGTGCGACGCGAGCGGGCGGCTGACGCACGTGAACTGGGTGGCCCGCACCCTGGTGGGCGCGCGGGAAGGCGAGCAACTGGACGCGGTCTCCCGCCATTCCGCGCTGGTGCCCCCGCTCCGGAAGGCGCTGGGCGGCGAAGCGCTCTGGGATCACGAAACGGCGGTCTGGACCCAGGCGGGCGACAAGCGGCAGCTCATGATGTCCGGGCAGCCGATCCAGGCCGAGAACGGCGAGCCGACCGGCGCCGTGCTGGTGATCCACGACGTCACCGAGCAGCGGCACGCGCTGCGCTCGCGGGAGCGGCTGATCCGGGAGCAGGCGGCGCGGAATGCGGCGGAGGAAGGCCAGCAGCGGATCGCCTTCCTGGCCGAGGCCAGCGAGATCCTCGCCTCTTCGCTGGACTATGAGACCACGCTGGGGAACGTGGCCCGGCTCTGCGTGCCGTTCCTGGCCCAGGCGTGTCTGATCGACGTGGTGGAGGACACCGGGCTGCGGCGGCTGGCCGCCGTGCGCGCCGAAGGTGACGCCCCGCTGCAGGACCGCGGCCGCTACGGCCTGGCCGGCCTTCCCCTCTCCCACCCGGTCCGCATCGCGCTGGACACCGGCAGCGTGCAGGCGGGCCGCGGGCTCGGCGACCTCCGCACCGACGATGAGACGTTCGAAGGGACGGACGACAGCTTCATCTGCTGCCCGCTGGTGGTCCGCGGGGAGACGCTGGGCGTGATCTCCTTCCTCGCCGATTCGCTGTCGCTGGGGTTCAGCACCGAGGACGTGGCCCTGGCCCGTGACCTGGCGCGCCGGGCCGCGCAGGCGATGGACAACGCGCGCCTCTTCCGCGAGGTGCAGGAGCACGACCGGCGGAAGGACGTGTTCCTCGCGATGCTGGGCCACGAGCTGCGCAACCCTCTGGCGGCGATGGCGAACTCCCTGGAGGTGATCCGGCTGCGCGGGTCGTGGGACGGTCCCAACGCGCAGGCGCTCAATGTGCTCCTCCGCCAGACCAAGCACCAGGCGCGTCTGATCGACGACCTGCTGGATGTCTCCCGCATCACCCAGGGGAAGATCCAGCTGCGTACGGACCGGGTCGACCTGGCGCGGGTAGCGCACCAGGCGGTCGAGAGTGCGCGGCCATTCATCGAGAGCCGCGCCCACGTGCTGGAGCTGGAGATCAGTGAGCAGCCGATCTGGCTGGAGGCCGACCCGACCCGCCTGGAACAGGTGCTGGTGAACCTCCTGAACAACGCGGCCAAGTACACGGATGTGGGGGGACGGATCCGGATCAGCCTGGAGGTATCCCGCACCGCTCCGGGAGCGGGTCTGGCTGCCGGGATGGAGCCGGGCCCTACCGCGGTGGTGCGGGTCCGCGATAACGGCATCGGGATGAGCCCGGAGCTGGCGCGCCGCGTGTTCGACGTGTTCACGCAGGCGGAGGACGCGCGGGAGCGCGCGCAGGGTGGGCTGGGGCTGGGATTGAGCCTGGTGCGCGGGTTGACGGAGCTGCACGGCGGGCGGGTGGAAGCGCTGAGCACCGGCCTGGGCGAAGGCAGCGAGTTCGTGCTCTACTTCCCGATGCTCTCGGCGCCGGTGGAGCTCTCCCTGCCGCCGGCTCCGCCCACGACCTCGCGGCCCACGGAGCTTCGGGTGCTGATCGTGGATGACAACCGGGATGCGGGCGAGATGACCGCGGAGGTGCTGGAGCTGTGGGGCTTTGCGCCGGCGGAGGTGGTGCACTCCGGC
>JAJFMS010000736.1 GCA_020696885.1 Armatimonadota bacterium
AGGGATGCCCCCGGCGAAGGTGGTGTTGGGGTGCCGCAGGTGCCGCCGCCGGGCGATCGCCCAGGGGCTGGTGATGGCCCCCGCGGTGCCGATCAGAAAGAAGACCGTCGCGATCCAGGAGAACGGCGCGATCCCCTGCCCCAGGACAAAGCCGAGTGGCTCGCGGATCGCATCGGGCAAGCCGTCGATCCGGCCTCCGATGCTAAGCGCGACGGTAGCGCCCAGCAGGTAGTTCGGGCCAGCGAGCAGCACAGACCCGTTTTGGAGCGGATCGACGATCATCCCGCCGACGCCCCCAGCCTTCGCCGGCAGGAGCACCTCCATAGCCAGCGCGCCACAGATGCTCAGCCCCACCACGAGCATCGGGACCAGCAGCCAGCGCCGCGGCCGGCGACACGAGGCGCTGAAGAGCGCCGCCCCGGCGGCGTAAGCGACCGCACTGGCCAGAAACACGGTGGTCCAGGCCAGCCAGGTGTACGGAAGCCACCCGGGGTCTCCCGCAAGCGTCACCAGCGCCTTGGGCTGACCGGCCCCCTCAGCCGCCAGCGCGCGGGCGGTCCAGGTTCCCGCCCAGAGCGCCATCAAAGGGAAGTACCCGCGCAGCCGCGCCCGCGCCCGCGCCAGGAACTCCCGGGGCGCCCACTCGCGGTGGAGCTCCGTAGCCTTCCGGTGGTGGATCGAGAGCAGGTCCGCACAGAGCCAGGCCGGCACCCAGCACGACAGCGCGCAGAGCAGGCTGAAGGTCTTGCCTTCGATGCTCAGGTCCGGAGTAAACAGGAGCCACGCCTCGATCGTCAGCGCGATCACGGCGACGAGCATCAGGCGCCAGCGCACCGGTCTCGTAGTGGGGGAAGTGGTCATGGTGCTGAGTAAGACGCGGAGCAACCGCGCCTGTTCCGGGACTTCAGACCTATTTCCTGCCACGACGATTCGACGAAGCGGAAGTAGACCGTCGGCAGCACCGAGCCACTTCGGGTGGACGGCGCGCTTGAGCGCAGCTTCCGCTTCCCCGCTTCCTTCAATTTCCCGCGTTACCCGGCCAACAGCCGGAACGCCTCGGCGTAGGACTGCGGGTTGCCGATATCCAGGCGGCTCTGGTCTGGATCCAGGCGGACCGCTTGCACCCGCTGGCCCTGCTCGGCGAGCCAGGTCATCGCCTGGGTCAGCTCGATCTCGCCCTGAGCGTTGGGGCCGCACTTCCGGCAGGCTTCAAAGATGACGGGGGAGAAGACGTAGCGCGCCGTAATGGCGAGGTTGCTGGGCGCTTCCTCCGCCTTCGGCTTCTCCACGATGCGGCGGACCCGGAACACGTCGCCGGGCTCTACCTCCCGATCCCAGGGCTCGAAGACGCCGTAGCGGGAGATCCGCTCATCCGGGATCACCTGCGCGGCCACGGTGGCGGCGGCGCCATGCTCCAGGTGCGCTTCCACCATCCGCTTCAACAGGGAGCGCTCTCCGCCGTGGATGATCGTATCGCCCAGGGCCACCGCAAACGGCTCGCTACCCACGAACGCTTCGCCGTGGAGCATGGCGTGGGCCAGCCCGCCCTGTTCGGCCTGGTTAGCGAAGTACAGGTTCCGGCTCTGCAGCCCGGTAACCGGATCGCGCGGGGAGGGCGTCTCCTCTCCCACCGCGAAGAGCGCGGTTTTATGCCGGTTGAGCACCAGGAGCGGCGTGTCCAGCCCCGCGGCGTCGCACTCTTCCAGCACGTACTGGAGCACCACCTTGCCGCCCAGCGGCAGCATCTCCTTCGGCATCAGGTGGGTGAGCGGGCGCAGGCGCGTGCCGAGGCCCCCGGCAGGGATGATGACTTTGCGGATCATAGGTTCGGTGTCAGGAAAGCATAGGGGAGCGCGGGCGCAGCAACGCGCCACATCCTGCTGAGCTTACCATCCGAGTGTTGGCAGCGCCCGATCCGATCTCCCCGATCCTGTTATCCCGTCGAAAACTCCGGTGCCGCCTACACCAGGATCTCCTTGATCACCTGCGCCCCTTCCACGCCGGAGAGCTTCGCGTCCAGGCCCTGGAACTTCACGCTGAACGCCTCGTGCTGGATGCCGAGCTGGTGGAGCATGGTGGCGTGGAGGTCGTGGACCGTGTGCGGGTTTTCCACGGCGGCGTAGCCCAGCTCGTCGCTGGCGCCGTGGACCATGCCGCCGCGGATGCCGGCGCCGGCCAGCCACACGGTCATCGCCTTGTTGTGGTGATCCCGGCCGCTGCCGCCCTGGGACATCGGCGTGCGGCTGAACTCGCCGGACCAGACGATGAGCGTGCTGTCCAGCATCCCGCGGCGCTTGAGGTCCGTGATCAGCGCCATGCAGGCGCGGTCGATCTCTTCGGCTTTGAGCTGGATCCCTTCCTTGATGCCGCCGTGGTGGTCCCAGTCCTTGTGGTAGAGCTGCATGAACCGCACGCCGCGCTCCGCCAGGCGGCGGGCCAGGAGGCAGTTGGAGGCGAACGAGCCGTCACCCGGCTTGCAGCCGTACAGCTCCAGCGTCTGCGCGTTCTCGCCGCGCAGGTCCATCAGCTCCGGCACGCTGGCCTGGAGCTTGAAGGCCAGCTCGTACTGCGCGATGCGGGTGGCGATCTCCGGGTCGCTGGTGAGGGTGTCGTGCTGCTGGTTGAGGGCGTTGATGGCCCGCACGTCCGCGCCCTGCTGCTCCCGGGTGACGCCGCCGGGGTTGGAAAGGTAGAGCACCGGGTCGCCCTTGCTGCGGAGCTGCACGCCCTGGTACTTGCTGGGCAGGAAGCCGCTGCTCCACTGGCGCGCGGCGATCGGCTGGTTCTGGCCACCGCGGCCCAGCGAGGTGAGCACCACGAAGCCGGGCAGGTCCTCCGCCTCGCTGCCGAGGCCGTAGGTGATCCAGGAGCCCATGCTCGGCCGCCCGGCGATCTGCGAGCCGGTGTTGATGAACATGTGGGCCGGATCGTGGTTGATTGCCTCGGTGGTCATCGAGCGGATGAAGCAGATGTCGTCGATCACGGAGCCGATCTGCGGGAAGAGGCTGGCGATCTCGATCTGGTTCTTGCCGAACTTCGAGAACGGGTGCTGCGGCCCGAAGCAGATGAGCTGCTGCCCCTGGAGCTGCGCGAGTTGCTGGCCCTTGGTGAAGCTCTCCGGCATCGGCTTCCCGTGCATCTCGCCGAGCTTCGGCTTGGGGTCGAACGTCTCCAGGTGGCTGGGGCCGCCCGCCATGGTCAGCCAGATCACGCGCTTCGCCCTGGGCGGCAGCGGCAGCGCCTTCAGCGCGCCGCGAGCCGGCGCGGCCTCGGCCCGGCCCTGTCCCAGCAGCGAAGCCAGCGCCACCGCACCCACACCCTGTGAGGCCTTGCCTAGGAAAGCGCGGCGGGATAGGGTCTCTTGAAGGCTCTTCAGATGGTCCATGATGATGTCTGTTTTGCAAGGTCGCGTAAAGCGTGATTCGTAATGCGTAAAGGGGCAGCGCGCTGGCAAGCAGGCAGTAATGAGGCTGGAAGTGGGTTGCTAACCAGCATT
>JAJFMS010000737.1 GCA_020696885.1 Armatimonadota bacterium
GATCAAAGGCTCAGACTTCGAGGCCGAGGTACTCCGGCACCCGCAGCGCGTGCTGGTGGACTTCTATGCGGACTGGTGCTTCCCGTGTCGAGCGCTGGCTCCGCGGCTGGAGCAGTTTTCCGAAGAGCACGCGGACACGATCAAGGTGGTGAAGATCGACTCGGACGCGGACGAGGACCTGTCCACCGAATACGGCGTGCGGACGATTCCCACGGTTATCGCCTTCGAGAACGGCCAGGAAGTGAACCGGGTGATCAACCCGCAGTCGCGTGCGGCGCTGGAGGGCCTCCTGGGGAAGGCGGCGACAGCACGCTCGTAGCGCATATCGCGGACGTGGGCGCCGGAAGCGCGCGCCCATGTCCGCTCGGTCCGGCCTCCTGCGTACGGGCGGCCTGTCGTCTCTTGGTGCGCCCACCCGGGGCGAGTATAATGTGGATGCAAACAATGATTCGCTGATCCACATGACCGACGCACTTCAGCATAAACTTTCCCAGCTTCCCGACAAGCCCGGATGCTACCTGTTCAAGGACGCGTCCGGCCAGGTGTTGTACGTCGGGAAGGCGGAGGTCCTCCGCAACCGCGTGCGCTCGTACTTCCAGGACAGCGCGGCGCACTCCGCGCGCATCCGGATCATGGTCAGCCGGGTGGCCGACCTCGAGACGGTGGTCACCGACAGCGCGGTCGAGGCCCTGCTGTTCGAGTGCAACCTGATCAAGAAGCACCGGCCGCACTTCAACGTGCGCCTGCGGGACGACAAGCACTACCCCTACATCTGCCTCACGATGGACGAGCCGTTCCCGCGGCCGATCATCGTGCGGCGGGTGAAGAAGGACGGCAACCGGTACTTCGGCCCATACACCAGCTCATGGGCCATGCGTCAGGCGCTGCGCGTGATCAAGTCGGTCTTCCAGTTGCGCGGCTGCGCGCGGAAGATCGAGGAAGGCGACAAGCAGAAGCTGTGCCTGGACTACCACCTGGGCCTCTGCTCCGGGCCGTGCGCCGGGATGGTGGAGCGGGCGGAGTACCTGAAGGCGGTCCACGAGGTCTCCCTGTTCCTGGAGGGGAGGTCGGAGCGCGCGCTGGAGAAGCTCACCGCGGAGATGGAGCAGGCCGCCGAGGACCTCAACTTCGAGGCGGCTGCGCGGCTGCGGGACCAGATCCAGGCGATCGAACGGGTGGTGGAGCGCCAGAAGGTGCTCTCCACGGGCCTGGAAGACCAGGATGTGGTGGCGCTGGTGAGCGACGGCGTGCAGACCTGCGCGGCGGTGCTCCAGATGCGCGCCGGCCGGCTGCTGGGCCAGGAGCGGATCCTGCTGGACGGGGCGCACCCGGACGAGCTATCCGAGGCGACGCGGCAGTTCGTGGAGCAGTACTACCAGAAGATCTTGCAGTTCCCCCGGCACCTGCTGCTGAGCCACGACGTGGAGAGCCGCGACCTGCTGGAGACGTGGCTGACCCTGCGGCGGGATGCCTCGCCGGAGAGCACGGAGCGGGCGCGGGTGCGCGTATCCGTGCCCCAGAAGGGCGAGAAGCGCCGGCTGGTGGAGCTGGCGGCCACCAACGCCCGCCAGCACCTGGAGGAGCGGAAGTCCCAGTTCGCGGCGGACCAGGCCAAGGCGGACCAGGCGATGATGGAGCTGCAGGAAGGCCTGGAGCTGCCCAACCTCCCGTACCGCATCGAGTGCTACGACATCAGCAACACCATGGGGCAGGAGTCCGTGGGGGCGATGGTGGTGTTCGAGGGCGGCCAGCCCAAGAAGAGCGACTACCGCAAGTTCAAGATCAAGACGGTGGAAGGGCCAAACGACTTCGCCAGCATCCAGGAGATGCTCCGCCGCCGCCTGCAGCGCGGCGCCGAGGGCGACGGCAAGTTCGCGGAGATGCCGGACCTCATCGTGATCGACGGCGGGAAAGGGCAGCTCAGCGCGGCAATGGAAGTAGAGCGGGAGCTCGCCGTGGAGATCCCCACCGTGGGCCTTGCCAAGAAGTATGAGGAGGTCTTCAAGCCGGACCGCAGCCAGTCGATCTTGCTGCCCCGCAACAGCCAGGCGCTGTTCCTGCTGCAGCGGATCCGGGACGAGGCGCACCGGTTCGGGCTGACCTTCCACCGGAACCTCCGCTCCAAGCGCCAGACGCGCAGCGCTCTAGACGAGATCCCCGGCATCGGGGAGAAGCGGCGGCTGGCGTTGTTGAAACACTTCGGCAGCGTCGATAAGATGAAACTGGCGACCCAGGACGAGCTCGCGCGCGCTCCCGGAATGAATCGACCCGCGGCCGAGAAGCTGTTCCAATCGCTGCGGGCGTAGACCGCCGCGGGGCAGCCGGCTCCACCGTTTCTCGATTTCTCGGTGAGCGTGCAGGAACGGCCCGGGCGGGTCGCCAATCAGTTTCGTGGCTGCGCGCGCACGCAACGGTACCGGTGCGGCGTGCCGGCCGATGGGCAGGTTCATCGAAAATGCAGTTGTTGCTCCGCTGGGCGGTCACGGCCGGCGCGCTCTACGCGACGGTATGGATCCTCAACCAGTTCGACCTGGCCACGCTGGACGCCCGTTATTGGTATTCGTGGTTTTTCGCGGTTATCATCATGGCGCTGGTAAACGCGTCGATCCGGCCCCTCGCGCGCTTGCTAACGGCGCCGCTCAACTGCCTGACCTTCGGGATTATCGGGATCGTGGTCAACGCGATCATGTTCTGGCTGGTGGCGGCCCTCTCCGAAGCGGCCGGGGTACCGGTATTCAAAGTCACCGCACTGGGCGCGCTGGCGGGCTCCATCCTCGTCGGGTTGATCGGCGGGGTGTTGAACAAGCTTATAGTCCCGGATCGGGAGCGGGATGAGGAGCGGTAGCGCTCCCGTCCACCCGGGCCGGCTGAATTATCTATCGTGCGATTTGTAATCATCACCGGTATCTCCGGCTCCGGGAAGTCCCAGGCCCTCCGTATCTTCGAGGACCTGGGTTACTACTGCGTGGACAACCTGCCCCCCGCGCTGCTGCCCCAGCTCGCGGACCTGGGCAACGGGCGCTCGCCCAACATCGCCTGCGTGGTGGACGTGCGCGCCGGCACCGGCCTCGCCGCCCTGGAGCCGGCGCTGGAGGAGCTGAGCAAGCGCGAGCTGAACACCACGATCCTGTTCCTCGAAGCCTCGGACCCGGTCCTGGTCAACCGCTTCAAAGAGACGCGCCGCAAGCACCCGCTGCTGCTGGAAGCCGGCGGCATCCTGCCCTCCATCCAGCGCGAGCGCGAGCTCCTCACCGACCTGAAGGACCACGCCCACAAGGTCATCGATACCAGCGACCACACGCCCCGCTCCCTGTCCCAGCTTCTGGGGGAGCTGTTCGCGGACCGCACCGGGCCGCAGGCGGGGATGGTGATCACCATCGTGTCGTTCGGGTTCAAGCACGGGCTGCCGCTGGACGCCGACCTGGTGTTCGACGTGCGGTTCCTCGCCAACCCGCACTACGTCCGGGAACTGCGGTGGCAGGATGGGCAGCAGGC
>JAJFMS010000738.1 GCA_020696885.1 Armatimonadota bacterium
TGTAACGTGTTAGCTCTGGTCCTGCGATCGGGGCATGCCCCGTCGCTTTCGCGATACCGCTCCTGAGTTACCGCCACGCCGCGGGGACCGTTCGATGACGGGTGGGCTGCGCGTTCCGGGCGAAGCCTGGGCCGCCCGGTTATGACTTCGGGGTGAGCGAAGTGCCGGGACTCCCGTAGTATGTTCCGATAGGCCGATGACCTGGCCCCACCGCTGTGCGCCGGCACGTCCGGCCGCCCCGAGAGGAGCGTTCCATGACCCCGTCTTCTACCCCGCTGGTGTCGCGGCTCTCCGGCCGCCGGTCTACGGCGCTGCGCCTGCTGGGCCTGGGTGTCGCCGTCGTGGGGCTGGCGGTGGGGCTGCGGGCCGTTCCCGCGCAATCGGCCACCGCACCCACGGACTGGCCGCAGTGGCGGGGGCCGCTGGGCACCGGGGTCTCCGCGACGGCGAACCCGCCGGTCTCCTGGAGCGAGACCACCAACGTCGCCTGGAAGGTGAAGCTGCCGGGCAGCGGCTCGGGCACGCCGATCGTGCTCGGTAATCGGGTCTTCGTGCTGACGGCAGTCAACGCGAAGCCGCAGGCGGCGCCTCAGCCAGCGGGAGCCGGGGGCGGTGCTCCGCGCTCGTTGAAGCCGGACGGACCGGTCCGCTGGATGCTCCTCTGCCTGGATCGGCAAACCGGCAAGACGATCTGGGAAAAGGTGGCCCGCGAGGAGATCCCCCACGAGGGGCATCATCAGGACCACGGGTTCGCCTCCCACTCCGCGATCACAGACGGCAGTCACGTCTACGCCTATTTCGGCTCCCGCGGGGTCTATTGCTACGACCTCCGGGGCAACCTCAAGTGGAGCAAAGACCTGGGGAAGATGCGGACCCGCAACGGGTTCGGCGAGGGCAGCACGCCGGCGCTGCATGGAAACACCCTGGTGATCACCTGGGACCATGAGGATGCCGACTTCATCGTGGCGCTGGACAAGACGAACGGCAAGGAGCTGTGGCGCCAGGACCGCGAGGAGCCGACCTCCTGGTCTACCCCCCTGGTGGTGGAGCACGGCGGCCGGGCCCAGGTGGTGACGGCAGCCACGAACAAGGCGCGCAGCTATGACCTGGTTTCGGGCAAGCTGCTGTGGGAGTGCTCCGGCCTCACCGCCAACGTGATCCCTACCCCCGTGGCGTCCGGCGGCATGGTCTACCTCACGAGCGGCTTCCGCGGAAACGCCCTGCTGGCGGTGAAGCTGGGGCGGACCGGGGACCTGACCGGCACCGACGCCATTGCGTGGAGCCACAACCGGACGACTCCCTACGTCCCTTCCCCACTGCTCTACGACGATCGGCTCTACTTCTTCGGCAGCAACTCCGGCATCCTCTCGTGCTTCAACGCGAAGACCGGGCAGCCGCTGCTGAATGGCGTCCGCGTGGACGCGCTGCAGGGCGTTTACGCATCGCCCGTGGGTGCGGCTGGACGGGTTTACCTGGTGGGCCGCAACGGCGCCACGGTGGTGATCAAGCGGTCCGACACGCTCGAAGTGCTGGCGACCAACCAACTGGAGGACGGCATTGATGCCTCTCCGGCGCTGGCCGGAAAGGACCTGCTCCTCCGCGGCCGGCAGTATCTCTACTGCATTCGCGAGAAGTAGCGGCACGTGCGGGGAGCCCTCATCCGACCTGGCCGTGACAGCACAAAATACACAAACTGCGCAAAACCCGTGCGGTAGCCGTCGAGGCGGCGAAGGCCGCGGAGGGGAGCGTGGCTGACGGGCGCCGCTCCGGGCTACCGGCGCCGGTTGAGGAGTCGATCCGGCAGGTAGGGGTGCAGCGCGTGCGGGAGGTCTTTACGCACGATCCAGTCGGCCACGGCTTTGCCGGTGACGGGGCTGAGCAGCACGCCGTTGCGGTAATGCCCGGCCGCCAGGATGACTTCACTCACTCCGGGGACCGGGCCGATGACCGGCAGATGGTCTGGCGTGTCCGGACGGAGGCCGCACCAGGCGTGCCGGAAGGTGCAGCCGCCGAGCGCCGGAACGATCTCGGCGGCGGCGGAGATCAGCCCCGCGATGCCCGCGGCGGTAATTCGGCGGTCGAAGCCGACACGCTCCTCCGTGGCGCCGACCACGACGGTGCCGTTTCGCTTGGGAACGAGATAGGTGTGCCCGCTCCAGAGGATGGTGCGGAAGGCGGGGCGGGGGAGGTCGAGCGCCAGGATCTGGCCCTTTACCGGCTCCAGCGGCAGCCGGTCGCCCAGCCATTCGGCACAGTAGCGGGTCCAGACGCCGGCGGCCAGCACCACGTGCGCCGCGCCCCATTGGCCGGAGGCGGTGCTGACGCCCAGGACATGGTCGCCGTCGCGGATCAGCCCGAGCACCGGGATCCCGGTATGGATGGCGGCGCCCAGCCGGGACGCCGCCTCCGCGTACGCCTGGGCAAGGAGCGGGCTGTAGACGTGACCTTCCGTGGGGGACCAAAGCGCGCCGTGGACCTGCGGCGTGAGGAGCGGCTCGCGCTCCCGCGCGGCTTCCGCCGAGAGCCACTCCAGCCCGAAGCGCCCCGCCGGGTCGGACTGGCGGCGCAGTTCCACGGCTTCCTCCTCCGAGAGAGCGGCGCGCAGCATCCCGGACTCTACGAGCTGCGGATCGATGCCGGAGAGCTCCTTCAGCTCCTCGACCAGGGCCGGAAACATTGCCAGGCTGCGCAGCCCCAACTCGGAGAACGCGTTGTCCCCCGCGGACTCGCAGATCGGCGCCAGCATCCCCGCGGCAGCGCCTGAAGCCTGGGAGGCCAGCTCGTCCCGCTCGAACAGCGTGACCGCCAGCCCCTCGCGCGCCAGGTGGTACGCGATCGAGGTGCCGATCACGCCCCCCCCGACCACGATCACGTCGGATGTCTTCATCGCAACCGCCCTGCCACGCGGTCAGCGGGATGCCAGGTCACGCTAACCGCCCCCGACCATGTGCACGATTTCGAGTGCGTCGCCGTCGGAGAGAGCGGTGGTGGGGTAGTCCTCGCGCCGGAGAATCGCACCGTTGAGCTCCACCACGATCATCCGGTGAATGGCGAGCGTGGCGATGAGCTCCTCGACGGTGCTCACGCCTTCCACGTCCCGCTCTTTGCCGTTCAGCTTCAACCGCATCGATACAACCCCAGCCTATTCTTCGGGTGACGGCGGCAGGATCCGCTCGGCCGCCTGGCGTGGGTTCTCCGCCTTCAGCACCGCGGAGATCACCGCCACGCCGGAAGCTCCGACCTGCCAGCACTCGTCCACGTTCTCGGCGTTGACGCCCCCGATCGCGATGACCGGAATGTTGAGCCGCGACGTGAACTTCTTGAGCAGTTCGATACCGCCGGGCGCCACGTCCGAATGAGACGGGCTGGCGAACACCGTGCCGGCCACGATGAAGTCCGCGCCGTCCAGCTCTGCCTGCCGGGCGGTATTCACCGCGTGCGCGGACCGGCCCACCAGCATGGAGGCCGGCAGCAACTGCCGCGCCGCTGCGACCAGCAGGGCCCGATGGCTGCAGATCCCGCGGAGCTGCCGCGCCAGGGCCAGCAGCTCGCTGGCGGGGAGGTCCTTCTCCCGGAGCTGGACCATGTTCACGCCGCCGTCCACTGCCTCGGCAACCATGTCCGGCAAGGAGCGCTCACCGCACTGCTTGCGGTCCGTCACCAGCATCAAGGCCTTCCGGGTCCAGGGCCGGCCTCCGAGCACGCGTTCGGTCATCAACGCCCTACCACCCCTCCCAGAGGACGGCTCGCCGCCGCATACGCCTTCGGCGCCATCCGGCCCGCGCGGAACGCGCGGCGGCCCGCGTCCACGCCCATTGCCATCGCTTCCGCCATCGCCGCCGGGTCGTTCGCCAGCGCGATTGCGGAGTTGATCAGGCACGCATCGGCGCCGAGTTCCATCGCCATCGCCGCGTCCGAGGGCGCGCCGATCCCTGCATCCACCACCACCGGCACCGTCGCCTGCTCGATGATGATCTGGATCTGCCGGTAGTTCACCATCCCCTGCCCGGAGCCGATGGGCGAGGCCAGCGGCATCACGGTGGCGCACCCGATCTCCTGCAGTCGCAATGCCAGGATCGGATCATCGTTGATGTAGGGGAGCACGATGAACCCCTCCTTCACCAGGATCTTCGCGGCTTCGAACGTGCCGATCGGGTCCGGCAGCAGGTACTTCGGATCCGGGATGACTTCCAGCTTGATCCAGTCCGAAAGTCCCATGGCCCGCGCCAGGCGCGCCGTGTGGACCGCTTCCTCGGCCGTGCGGGCGCCCGCCGTGTTCGGGAGGATCTGGTAGCGGGACCAGTCGATGAAGTCCAGCAGCGTCTTCTCGTTCGGGTCGTCGAGGTTGAGGCGGCGGAGGGCGACGGTGATCATCTCCGTTCCCGCCACGTCGTAGGCGCGCTGCATCGTGTCGGTATCGGGGAACTTGCCCGATCCCATGATCAGGCGCGACCCGAAGGTCTTCCCGGCGATCACGAGCGGATCCGCACTGCTTCGATCCGTCATCCGGTTCCTCCAGCACAGGCTCCCAGCCGCGGCTCGAAACCCAAAACAAAAGCGCTCCCGGCGGGGAGCGCTGACATACGGCCAGGACCAGAAGCCCTGAAAAACCCGGACTGTCCCGCTTCCCTACGCCTGCATTACCAGGGTCAGGTGCCGAGGGTGTCTTCTCAGCCCGGCCGACGTCCGGGCACCCCTAGCGGTATTCGGTGGCGAAGCACGAGGCCCGCCCCCGCTGAGTATATCCACGCGCCCGCGAGCGCGTCAACGACCGGTCACACCTCGGAGGCCGGCGCCAGGAGGTCGGTTACGGACCAGTCCGGCATCCGGTTGTCCCGGAGCCAGTCCACGAACCGGTTGCGCTCATCCACCAGGATCATGCGCGGGGAGATCGCCTCATCGGTCAACACGAAGGCTACTACGATCACCGTATCACCCGGCTGGAACCGCCGCGCGGCGGCGCCGTTGACGATGATGTCTCCGGAGCCCGCCGGCGCCGGCAGGGCATAGGTCTCGATCCGCTCCCCGTTGGTTACGTTCCAGACGCACACCTTCTCGCCCGGAAGGATGTCGACCCGCTCCAGGAGCTCGGTGTCGACAGCGATGCTCCCGATGTATTGCACGTTCGCCTCGGTGACCCGGGCGTGGTGGATTTTCGACTTACAGATCGCACGTAGCTGCATTTGCCGTGTACCGCTCTCGTCAGCTCCGGTCCCTTCCGGGTCCATCCGGAACTGAAAGGATCAGCCCATCATACGCCAACCGCACGCCGGGGGGCAAACGCGCCTCCGTTTCGGCATGTGGGACGGTATGGGCCATGTGAGTAAAAAAGGTCCGGCGCGGGCGCAGCTCTTCCACCGCTGCCAACGCCTGGTCGATGGTGAAGTGGGTGGTGTGCGGCTCCCAGCGCAGCGCGGCGAGGATCAGCGTGTCCAGGCCGCGGAGCCGCTCCAACGAGGCCTCCGGGATCAGGCTGGTGTCGGTTACGTAGGCGAAGTTCCCGAACCGGAACGCCGCGATCTCCACCGAGCCGTGGAAGACCGGAATCACTTCGACGGTGAGCCCCTCCCACTCCAACCGCTCCTCGTTGAGCGGCGTGAGAGCGAGCTTCGGCTTGCCGCCGCCCACCTGGGTGGTGATGAACGCGTAGCGGAAAGCGCGCTCAAGGTCTGCCAGGGTGTCCGGCCGCGCGAAGACGGGGAGTTCCCCGCCCTGCATCTCGTTGAACCGGCGCACGTCGTCCAGCCCGAAGATGTGGTCCGCGTGGGAGTGCGTGAACAGCAGCGCGTCCACCCGGCGCACCTGGCTGCGGATCACCTGCTGGCGCAGCTCCGGGGCGGTGTCGACGAGGAGCGTTTTGCCCTGCCACTGCACGGCGATGGAGCAGCGGGTACGGGTATCGCGGGGGTCGGCGGAGGCGCATACCGCGCAGTCGCACCCCACCGAGGGCACCCCGTGAGAGGTCCCCGAACCCAGTACCGTGATCCGCATGCTGTGGCTCCTCGTGTCCAGGCTATCTTAGCAGCGTGATCTCGGGTTAGTCGTCTGCGGCACGCACCGTTCTCCGGCAGCCATCAC
>JAJFMS010000739.1 GCA_020696885.1 Armatimonadota bacterium
CGGTGTTTGGTGTTCGGAAGGAACCAGGCCCCCTACCCCGGGCACGAGGATGCCTCCCTGAACACCTGAACACCTGAACACCTGAACACCTGAACGCCGCGCTTCCAGGCGTTAGCCGCCCCACCGCCTTCCACCGCTCTTCCGAACACCAAACACCGAACACCGAACACCGAAACCATGAAGACCCACCGAGAGTTACCTGCCTGGGAAAAGGCGATGAGCGCTGCGGAGCAGGTGGTCCGCCTGTCTGAGGCGGTTTCCGCGGCGCGTGCGCAGTGGTATGCGGACCTGCTGCTGCGCAACGTCCACGCGCTGCCGGGGACCGTGGTGCAGGGGCTGGGGGGCACGCCCGCGCAGTTTGGGGCCGCGGGCGCGGCGCTCTACGAGGTGGAGACCGGGCTGGCCCTGGCGGTGCGGTTGGGCCTGCTGCGGCAGAACCAGATCAACACGGTGCTGGCACTGCTGGACGACCTCCACCAGGAGCTGCGGGCGGCAGGTCCGGCGCCGGCGAGCCGCCCGGCAGCGGCGGCCGCTCCCGCGCCTCTTCCGCCTCCGGCTGCGGTTACGCCGCGGGTGCTGCCGACTCCGATCGTGGTCGAGACTGAAGCCGCCACGGCGCGACCTCGCAGCGCTGAGCCCGCCCAGGTGCCGGCCCCGCCGGCCCAACTGGATTACCTGCTGGTAGACGGCTGCAACTTCCTCGGGCGGGCGCAAGGCTATGAGCTCGGCGATGAGTCGAGCCGGGACCGGCTGCTGTTCCGGCTCCAGGAGTATGCCCGCGAGCATCCCGCGCACCACGTGGTGGTGGTGTTCGACGGCAAACGCGCCAGCAGCCGGGTGACCGCCGGCGTGGAAGAGCGCGTCACCAGCGGTCTCCACTCCGCGGACGACGTGATGGTGGACTACCTGCGCACGCTGTCACGCGAAGACCGGCGCCGCACCACCGTGGTGACGGACGACCGGGACCTCGCGGCCCGGGTACGCCGGGAAGGGGTCAAGGCCGAAAGCGTGCCGTGGCTGGTCTCCCGCTTCGTCCGGCGACAGACCGGCGCGGGCCAGAAGCCGGGCATCAGCCGCTCCGAGCTCTCCGAATGGGAAAACTACTTCAGCCAGCCGCCCAAGCGACCTGGCAAGCAGTAACCAGTCAGTAAGGAAAGCAGGAAGGGGGGAGGCAAGAAAAGGGTTAAGGGGATTGATCAGGAAGCCAGGAATAAACAGGGAAGAGCGCGAGGCGCCTCGTGATTACGAGCGTTGCGATCTCCTGGCTTCCTGCTTTCCTGATTAAATCCCGCTTCTCCCCTCCCCTTCCTTGCCTCCTCCCTTCCTGCTTTCCTTATGGGGCGACCGCTTCCGGGTAGGCTTCATGGAGTACCCGGGAGAGGGTGTCTGGGCAGCAGCCGCAGAGCAGGGCCAGCTCGCCTACTCCGGCCTTCCAGCGCTCCGCTCGCGGCAGGCGCAGGAGGGCCAGCAGTTCCAGTTCTTCCGGGCTGCATCCCAGCCGCCCGGCAAGCTGATCCGGAGTAATCCGCTCACTCTGGCAATACGCCTCCAGGTAGCGATGGCAGCGACCCTGCGATTCATTGGCGTGCACTGAAGCTCTTCCTTGGTGAACGTGGCGGCGTCGTCGGATGGCCGCGCCCGGTTCCTGGTGTGCCGATCGCGCCTTCGTGCCACGGTCAAGGCGACGACCCTCACGCCGGATTCTGCCAGGGAAAACGCGCTTTGCCAACCCGCAGATTCGCACGGTTTTCCGGTAGCGGCGGGCCGGGGTTGGAGAGCGCAAAACGGCTCGAGCGAGTCTCGGCGGCCGGGGGCGGCGTGTGGAGTAACCGCTTCCACCCACGTGGAACCTGTAGCCAGCAGAGCATTTTCGCGGAGGAGATACATGATGCGGCACTGGTTTAGCTGGGGGGTCTGGTTGGGCGCGCTGGCGCTGCTGGCAGCCTGGGCGCCTCCCGCTCGAGCGCAGAAGGCGGTGGGTGGGTTGGTCCCGCGCGCTCGCGAGGTGGTGCTGGATGGAAAGCTCTCCGAGTGGGGCGCCGCCTTCGCAACGCCGGTGAATTTCGGGCACGCCGACTGGGAGAACCGGGCCGCCGTCTGGCGCTATCTCTGGGACGATCAGAACCTCTACATCGGCCTCGACTGCCTGGACACCGCCACGTTCAACGCCGCCCCGGGGCCAATCTACAACGGCGATGGGGTGGAGTTCTACCTGGACGTGCGGGACGACAAGAAGCCGGAGTGGGAAGCCGGCACGCTGCATCTCTTCTTCACCCCTGCGAGCAACGCGGAGATCAAGCCCCGCATCCAGATCCGCGGCGGCATCGCGGCGTTCAAGGACGTCACCGCCGCCGGCATGGAAGCCGCGGCGACGAAGACGGAGCGCGGCTACTCGATCGAGTTCCGGCTGCCCTGGTCCAAGTTCCCGGGCTTCAAGCCCGCCGCCGGGAAGGAGATCGGCATCGATTGCGAGCTGTGCAGCAGCGACGGCGGCCCGCGTGTGGACCGCTGCTGGGTCTACAGCGGCGTAGCCGCGGTGGCCGGCCCCGGCGCGTTCGGCCGGATGCGCCTGGTGGAGACGTGGGACCCGGCAGACGCCGCCGCTTACAGCGACGTGCTGTTCCCCAGCTTCCTGGCCCGCAGCACCCCTCTCGGTGAGCCGGCCACCCTCTTCGTGGGGATCGCGCCGCCGCTGCAGGGGCTGGTCCGGAAAGTGGAGATCGCCCCGGGCACGAAGAAGCCGCTGCCGATGGTGGGGATCAAGCGGTTCGGACCCGGGTGGGCGCGTGGCCAGGCCTGCCTGGTAGGCTTCACCGCCCCGGACGACGCCTCCCTAACCGTGCGCTTCCTCGGCGACGGGGATAAGGTGCTGGGCACCCGTACTATCCCGCTGAAGTAGTCGCGCAGGGAAGCAATAACGAGAGCAGGAAGGGAGGAGGCCTCCTTGCCTCCTCCCTTCCTGCTCTCATAAAGCGTTCCTTAATAGCGCCGGTTAATGCCCGGTGCCGTTCGCGCCGTTCTTGCCGAGGATGGCGTCCACTTCGTGCTCGAAGCCGCCCGTTTCGAGGGAGCAGTGCATGCCGCACTCCTTGGGCGCGCTCTCTTCCCACCACCAGCGACCGGAGCGCGGGTGCTGGCCCGGCGGCACGGGCCGGGTGCAGGGGGCGCAGCTAATGCTGGTGAAGCCCTTGGCGTAGAGCGGGTGGACCGGCACGTCCTCCTCGCGGATGTACTGCCAGACTTCCTCTTCAGTCCAGTCCGCCAGCGGGCTCAGCTTGATGATGCCGCCGTGGTCGTGGTCCACTTCGATCTTCTTGATGTTGGCGCGGGTGGCCCACTGGTCGCGGCGGAGACCGGTGCCCCAGCAATCCAGGGTCTTCAGCGCGCGGTTGAGCGGGAGCACCTTGCGCACCTGGCAGCAGGTGAGCCGGTTCGGAACGCTGTCGTAGAACAGGTTCACGCCGTGCTTGGTGACCATACTCTCCACGCGGCTCGCTTCGGGGAAGAAGACCTCGATCCGCATCCCGTACCGCTGGCGGAAGGCATCCACGATCTCGTAGTACTCCTGCGGCATCCGCCCGGTGTCTACAGTGATCACCCGCACCCGCGGGTTGATCTTGTGCGCCATGTCCATCAGGGCAACGCCGTCCGCCTGGAAGCTGGTCACGATGGCGAAGCGCTCTTCCCCGAAGGTGTCGAACGCCCACCGGATCACATCCTCCGGCTCCTGGTCGTCATACTCAACTGCCAACTCCCCGACTTCGAGGTCGTCCAGCAGCACCCGTTCCATTTCAAGCATTGTTCTGCTCCGATCGGAGTTCACCAGCTAGACACAGAGGACCCGGGGAAGAGTTTTAGCCGCAGATGAACGCAGATGGACGCAGATGGGAGAAGAGCCTGGTTTCGAATAGCTCGCTACTTCTTACCCTATCGATCCCTCTATCTGCGTGTATCCGCGTTCATCTGCGGCTAAATTCCCTTTCTTCTCTGCGATCTGCGGTGAACGAAAACTAGCCGGCGGCGATGGCGAGGATCTCCTCGTCCGGGAGGCGGCGGAAGAAGCTCGGCAGCTCTTCCCCGTCCTCGCGGCGCTCGATCCAGGCGCCTACCAGCCGCTCCACCTGCGCGTTCACGTCTTCGCTCGGCACCCGGCGAAGGAGGGGACGGCCGATCGCAGCCTCAGGCCCCAGCTTGCCGCGCACGATGATGTCGTACGACGTGATCTTACCGTGCTCCGAGTTCTTAGTCGTGCCCTGGAAGCCCAGGTCGCCCACCCAGTGCTGGCCACAGGCGTGGGGACAGCCGTCCAGGTAGACGTGCAGGTCCGAGATCTGCTCGCCGAACCGCCCTTCCAGGTGGTCGATGATCTGCACGAGCTTGCCCTTGGTGGGGCCGACGGCGAAGTTACAGTAAGGATCGCCGGTACACCCGATGCTGGTGCCGCGCACGCGGTTCACGTTGAGCGGGAAGCCGATCTGCGCCACCGCCTGCACCACCCGCTCGATCTCCGCTTCCGGCACGTGGCTGATGATGAAGTTCTGCTC
>JAJFMS010000019.1 GCA_020696885.1 Armatimonadota bacterium
CTTCTCAACGGCCGGGACCGCCGGGAACGGTCTGGGAGCCATTGTCCGGCAGGCCACGGACTTCGACGCGCATTCCGTCCCCGGCACCGGCACCGCGGTGCTGGCTCGCCTCTGGGCCGGCACGCCGCCGCCCGCGGTGCCGGGCGCGGGTCTCGCCATGGGAGCCGTCTCACTGCCATTGGCCGGTGAGGAGGCGTGTGGGGACGCGTGGGCGGTGGACAACCAGCCCGGCCGCAGCCTGGTGACGGTGGTGGATGGGTTGGGTCACGGCTGGCAGGCGGCGGAAGCCGCCCATGAGGCGCTGCGCATCTTCCGGAAGGGCACGCACCTGCGCCCGGGTATTCTGTTGGAGAGCGCGCACCAGGCGCTGCGCAGCACCCGAGGAGCGGCGATGGCGATCGCGGAGATCGACCGGGACCAGGGGATCGTCCGGTACGCGGGGGTCGGGAACATCTCCGGTGCGGTCATCGCCGGCGGCACGCGCTCGAATATGGTCTCGCACAACGGCATTGTGGGGCACCAGGCGCGGAAGTTCCAGGAGTTCCTCTACAAGTGGCCTCCGGGCGCGCTGCTGGTGATGCACTCGGACGGGCTGGGCACCCAGTGGAAGCTGGACGAGTATGCCGGTCTCGCCCAGCGGGATCCGAGTGTGATCTCGGCGGTGCTGTATCGGGATTTCACCCGGGGCCGTGATGATGTGACGGTATTGGCGGCGCGGGAGGCGGTGGAGTAGAGGAGTTGGGCGAAGGAACGGAAGGGGCGGGTGGCTAGTACTGCGACGACGCCTTCGTGGCCTGACGGCACCCATAACCGAGTGGTTGCCCGGAGTCCCGGAGCCATCCGGGCAGCATCTCTCGAGGATGGCGACGGTGGGTGGGAGGCCGTGCCCGGATGGTTCCGGGACTGCCCTGAAATACATTTTGGAACCAGGAAGTGCTCTCGGCTGATTGCCAGGAGCCCCGCTGTCAGGCGGGCGGGCGAGCGTCCTGGCCTTGCCTTACTAACGGCCGGCCTGACAGCCGGACTCCTGGCAAACTGGCGTTGGGTGAGCACAAGGACGGAAACGGATTTCATCCATCACGGGTGACCGCCCGGTCATCGCGAACTCCGCGACAAGCGCGCCGGAGCGATCACCATGATCCTGGCTCCCCGCGTAGTGCTAGAGGCGTGCACCTCACCCTTCGGGATTGCCACAGCGCCCGTACGGTCAGGCTCGCGGTGGCGCGGCGAGACTCGAAGGCGGCGGTAGGCGCTTCGCATTGACATGAAGGGCGGGGGCGCTGAAGCACCGGACGGGTACGGCTTACCTTCGGAATCCCAGCCCTGTGTTGCGGTGGTGGGGCCGAAGGCGTCCTGACCCGCTAAACTATTACTAAGTCCCGGGATCGAGGCCGTTCGAACGGTTATGGAACGAGTCATTCTCACCACCGAGCTGCGCACGGAGCAGGACATCGTCCTGGCCCGGCAGCGTGCGCGTCAGATCGCCGGCCTGCTGGGCTTCGAGTCGCAGGACCAGACCCGGATCGCCACGGCAGTGTCCGAGATCACGCGCAACGCCTTTGAGTACGCCGGCGGCGGGCGCGTGGAGTTCGTGCTGGCTCCGTCGACCAGCCCCCGGCCGAGCGCGTCCGCGGACCCCGGCTACCGCGGCGTTTCGCGGGGCAAGCGGGACCTGTTCTGGGTGCGCGTGCAGGATCGCGGCCAGGGGATCCGGGACCTCGCCACGATTCTGGATGGTCAGTACCGGTCTTCCACCGGAATGGGGCTGGGAATCATCGGCGCCAAGCGCCTGATGGATGAGTTCCAGATTGAGTCCTCGCCGGAAGGCGGCACGGCTGTGCGGATGGCGAAGGCCCTACCCCCTACCGCGCCCGTGGTGACGCCGCAGACCGTCGGCAAGATCGGGGCCGAGCTGGCCCGCACCGCGCCGCACGATCCCACGGCCGAGATCCTGCAGCAGAACCAGGAGCTGATGCGCTCGCTGGAGGCGCTCCGCGCGCGGCAAGGGGAGATCGAGCGGCTGAACCGGGAGCTGGAAGACACCAACCGGGGCGTGGTGGCGCTCTACACCGAGCTGGACGAGAAGGCCGGGTACCTTCAGCGGGCCGCGGAGCTGAAGTCCAGCTTTCTCTCCAACATGTCCCATGAGTTCCGGACACCGCTGAACGCGATCCTCAGCCTTTCCCAGATCCTCCTGGACCGCACCGACGGGGAGCTGGTGGGCGAGCAGGAGAAGCAGGTCAACTTCATCCGCAAAGCGGCGACGGATCTTTCGGAGCTGGTGAACGACCTGCTGGACCTGGCGCGGGTGGAGGCCGGCAAGGTGCTGATCCGCCCGACCGAGTTCTCGGTCGACGATCTATTCGGCGCCCTGCGCGGCATGCTGCGCCCGCTCCTGGCGCACAACAGCTCCGTGTCCCTCCTGTTCGAGGCGGAGCCCGGGCTTCCGAACCTCAAGTCGGACGAAGGCAAGGTCTCCCAGGTCTTGCGCAACCTGATCTCCAACGCGCTGAAGTTCACCGAGTTCGGGGAAGTCAGCATCACCGCGCGCAAAGGGCCGGAGGGCACCATCGTGTTCGCGGTGAGCGATACCGGCATCGGCATCGCCCCGGAGGACCAGGAGCGGATCTTCGAAGAGTTCACCCAGGTGGAGGGTCCGATCCAACGCCGCGTGAAGGGCACCGGGCTCGGGCTGCCGCTGTCTCGGAAACTGGCCCGGCTCCTGGGGGGCAGCATCACGGTGGAGAGCGCGCCGGGCGTCGGGTCCACCTTCTCCTTCACCCTCCCCGCGGCTTACGTCGGCCCCAACGAAGTGACGTACGTGCCCGAGGTGACCCGCCAGATCGACCCGCGCCGGAAGCCGGTGCTGGTGGTGGAAGACAACCGCGAGACCCTGTTCATCTACGAGAAGTTTCTCAAGGGCACGGAGTTCCAGCCGATCCCCGCCCGCACCCTGCGGGAGGCGCGGGAGGCGTTGAGCCAGTTCCGGCCGGCGACCGTGGTCCTTGACGTGCTCCTGGAGGACGAGAGCACCTGGAACTTCCTCTCCGAGCTGAAGGAAGGCGAGCGCACACGGGACCTGCCGGTGATCGTGGCGACCGTGATCGACAACCAGGCGAAGGCGCGGACCCTGGGGGCGAGCGCGTTCGGGGTGAAACCGCTGCAGCGAGACTGGCTGCTGCGGCAGTTGCGGCAGCTCAGCTCCGTGGAGCCGCCGGAGAAGCTCCTGATCGTGGACGACGACGAGATCTCGCGGTACCTGCTGCGGGGCCTGCTCTCCACGATGCGTTACACCGTGCTCGAAGCCGACGGCGGGGAGCAGGGGCTGTCCATGGCCCGGGACCAGAGCCCGCGGGCGATCTTCCTGGACCTGGTGATGCCAACGATGGACGGCTTCGAGACGCTGGAGCGGCTGCGCTCCGATCCGGTGACCCGGGATATTCCGGTCATCATCAACACCTCGTCCCGGCTGGACGAAGCCAGTACCGCTCGCCTGGCGGAGAAAACCTCCGCCATCCTTTCCAAAGACCGGTCCAACCGTGAAGATGCCCTGGCCGCCGTGCGGCGGGCCCTGACCGCCGCGGGGGTTCTGGAAGATGCGGCGGGAAAGGGGGCCGGGCATGCCTGACCGAGCCCCGCAGACGATTCTGGTGGTGGACGATGAGGACGCGAACCGGTACATCGTGTCGCGTCACCTGCGAAGCGTTGGTTTCCGGGTCCTCGAAGCGGCCACCGGGTCCGAAGGGCTGGCGCGCATGGACGAGGCACCGGACCTGGTGATCCTGGACGTCAAGCTTCCGGATATCAACGGCCGGGAAGTGTGCCGGATGATCAAGAGCACCCCGCGCACCCAGAACACCATCGTGGTCCACGCGTCCGCCGCCTTCGTTTCCGCCGAGGACCGGGTGCAGGGCCTGGAGTGCGGCGCGGACGGCTATCTCACCTACCCGCTGAACCCCTCAGAGATGGTGGCTACCGTCCGGGCGCTGCTGCGGATCCGGGAGGCGGAGCAGCGCGCGAACGTGGCCGCGCGCCAGTTGGAGACCACGTTCAACGCCATCAACGACGGCGTCAGCCTGCTGGATGCCCACGGACGCATCGTGCGGTGCAACCAGATGATGGCCGCGATGGTGGGGCAGCCGATCGAACAGGTCCTGGGTCAACCCTACTACGAAGTGGTGCGCGAGAGCCTCGGTATCTCGGATCTCCCCCCGCTCTCCCCCACCGACCCGCTCCATGGCCCTCGCCGTGAGCTGGAAGTGAATACCGGGCAGCGGTGGTTTCGGGTAACCATAGACCCGGTGCTGGACGAGCGCGGCCGGCTTACCGGCGCCGTGCACGTGCTGGAGGACATCACCGAGCGCAAGCGACTCGATGAGGAGCTGCGGCGGCAGGCTGAGGAGCTGGCGCAGACCAACCGGGCCAAGGATGAGTTCCTGGCCATGCTGGGTCACGAGCTGCGCAACCCGCTCGGCCCGATTCTCAACTCGATCGCGGTTTTCCGGGAGCGAGGGCCGGCGGATCCGCTCCTACGGCGCGCCGAGGAAGTGGTGGAGCGGCAGGTGCACCACATGGTCCGGCTGGTAGACGACCTGCTCGATGTGTCCCGCATTACACGGGGAACCATCGAGCTGCGCCGCGAGCGGGTGGACCTGACACGCGTGGTGGCCCTGACGGCCTTGAACGCGCGGCCCGTTATCGAGGCGCAGTCGCACCGCTTCGTGGTGGACCTGCCGCCCGAGGCGATCTGGATCGACGCAGACGCGACCCGCGTGGAGCAGGTGCTGTCCAACCTCCTCACCAACGCCACGAAGTTCACCGAACCGGGGGGTGAGATCCGGGTCACGGTGCGAACGGAGCGGCGGCCGGGGCATGGGAACGGCACGTATTCCGGACCGGCGCCCCGTGACGGGATCATCCTGGTGCGAGACACGGGCCGCGGGATTCCGCCGGAGATGCTGGGACACATCTTCGACCTCTTCGCGCAGGTCTCCCCCACCCTCGATCGCGCCCAGGGCGGCCTGGGGTTGGGATTGACCCTGGTGCGGCGGTTGGCGGAACTCCACGGCGGCACCGTCTCCGTGCGGAGCGACGGCGCCGGCACGGGCGCCGAGTTCGAGATCCGATTCCCCGCGTTGGCCAGCGACTATGAGCTCTCGGAGCGACCCAGCCTCGTCGTCTCGGAAGCAGAGACGGGAAGGAAGCGAGTGCTCATCGTGGAAGACAACGAGGACAGCCGGGAGACGCTACGCGACCTGCTGGTGCTGTGGGGCCACGACGTGCTGACGGCGCATGACGGCACCCGCGGTCTCGAGCTGCTCGAAGCCAGCGAGCTCGACGTGGCGTTGATCGACATCGGGCTTCCGGGGCTGAGCGGATACGAGGTGTCGCGCCAGGTGAAGGACCTCCGCCCTTCTCGCAGCGTGCGGCTGGTGGCCCTTACCGGGTACGGTCAACCGGATGATCGACGCCGGGCGCTGGAAGCAGGGTTCGACGACCACCTGGTGAAACCTTTGGACCCGGAGATGCTCCGCCGGCTGCTTACAGAAGGATGAAGGCAGAAGGATGAAGGCGGAAGCGGCGCCATAGGTTATGTCACTGATCAAACGGGTTGAGGTGCTTCCCTGCCGGGTGCCGTTTCGGCAGTCGTTCGTCATTGGCCGGGGGCAGGTGGGCACCGCCGGCGACGGCGGGCGGCACGTGTTCGTCCGGATCGAGACGGAGGACGGGCACGTCGGCTGGGGGGAGGCGCGCGCGCTGCCGGTGTGGAGCTACGAGACGGTGGAATCGATTGCCACCGCGGTGCGCAACTACCTCGGCCCGCTGCTGATCGGGCGCTCTCCGTTCGAGCTGAACGCGATCCATCGCGCGATGTACGAGACGCTGACGCCCGCGGTGAGCAACGGCCAGCCGTTCGCCAAGTCCGCAGTGGACATTGCACTGCACGACCTGCAGGGGAAGTTGACCGGGCAGCCGATCCACGCGCTGCTGGGGGGCAAGGTGCGCTCCGAGGTGCCGCTGACCTACGCGTTGAGCATCGCGGAGCCGGGGGAGATGGCCCGGCAGGCGGCCGGTTACGCCGAGTGCGGGTGCTTCAAAATCAAGGTCGCCGGCGATCCCGAGGCGGATGCGGAGCGGGTGCGGGCGATCTCGCAGGCCCGGCCGGACGCCATGCTCTGGCTGGATGCCAACCAGGCCTACCATCCGGCGGTGCTGGTGCCGTTCCTGCACGCCATCCGGGAGGTGCCGCGGATCTTCTGCCTGGAGCAGCCGGTGCGCAGCGTGGACTGGCTGGGGCTCCGGCAGGCGCGAGAGCGCTCGCACCTGCCGATCGCGATTGACGAAGGGTGCTTCAGCAGCTTTGACATGGCCCGCGTGGCCGAGCTTCGCGCCGCCGACCTGGTGGTGCTCAAAGTGTGCAAAAGCGGCGGGCTGCGGGAGTGCTTGAAGTCCGCCACGGTGGCGGACGCGCACGGGATCGGCCTGTTGGGCAGCGGGCTGACCGAGAGCGGAATCGGGTTTGTGGCCAGCATCCACTACTTCAGCACGCTGCAAACCCTGCTCCCGCCCGAGTTGAACGGCGTGCAGTTCCTCGAATCGATGTGGGTAGAGGGCCTCCGGATCGACGGGTCCACGGTGACCGTACCAGACGGACCCGGACTGGGTATAACGGTAGACGAGGCGGCGATTCGGCGCCATGTGGTGACCATCTGATCCCTGGCGGGTGCAAATCCACGATCCAGGCACGTAAGTAAGGCGTAAACGCCGCCGCTCGGGAGCGGTGCTCTTACGCATCACACAGCACGCAGTACGGGCCGGAAGGCATACGGCACCGCCTTCGCCTATCGCCTGGTCACGGAGCGTACCATCCCCGCCATCTTGTTTGACAAACAATAGGGCCATGGATATACTTACGCAACTTTAGGATGGGGAGCATACCAAGTTGAGCGACAGACAAGTAGTCCTGACGCCGCGTGGTCTTCAGCGGATCGAGGACGAGCTGCGGGAACTGCAGACAGTTCGTCGTCAAGACGTTGCTGAACAGATCCGGCAGGCCAAAGAGCTGGGCGACGTCGCCGAGAACGCGGAGTATGAGACCGCCAAAACGGAACAGGCGTTTCTCGAGAGCCGCATCGCCGAGCTGAAGGCGATCCTCAACAACTGTTTTGTGATCGAAGAGTCGGATATTCGCACCGACGTCATCGGGATCGGCTCGGTGGCTACGGTATTCGATTTCGACATGGACGAAGAGTGGGAGTTCACGATGGTCGGCTCGTTCGAGGCGGATCCGGAAAAGGATCAGATCTCCAACGAGTCCCCGATCGGCGAGGCACTCTTCGGCAAGGCCGTGGGCGATGAGGTGAGCGCGAAGACGCCCGCCGGAACGGTACGGCTGAAGGTACTCGGGATCGGGCGATCGACGATCTAACCCTCGACTGCGTCGACTACCGGCACAACTCGCCCTGGCGCCGGTATCCTCGTGTGATCCGGCCGCACATTCGGACTGTCCTCATAGACTCTCTCGCTGGAGACCGCCTCGTCTTGCCAAGCCGCGCCGCGAGCACCCGCGCACGCTCCGCCGGGCCAGCGCCCACGGACGCAGGTTCGCGCTGGGGGAATCCGGCCCACCAGGCCGCAAACAGCGAGCACGCCGGCGCAACGCGCCACCGGTTGCAGCCCGGTTGTCCGTGGCGCGCGCTTCCGCTGCGGAGGGCGATGCGTGCCGATCGATAACCACACCTTCAAGCAGGTGATGCGCCATTGGGCCAGCGGGATCACCGTGGTCACCTGCCGCCGTCCCGGCGGCATCCACGGGATGACCGCCAGCTCCTTCTGCAGCCTGTCGCTGGAGCCGCCGCTGCTGCTGGTCTGCATCGACCGTCGCAACCGCACGCACGACTACATCCGGGAGCAGGGGTCGTTCGGGGTCCACCTCCTGGGCAGTGACATGACGGACCTCTCGGACCGCTGCGCGGGCTTCCTGGGAGAAGAAGGGCACTGGCTGCAGGATGTGGAATTCCATACAGAAGTGACCGGCGCTCCGGTGCTGGACCGGGCTCTGGCGTGGATGGACTGCTCGGTCTGGCAGATCCACGACGGCGGCGACCACTCGATCTACGTCGGCGAGATCCAGGCTGCCGGAGAGGCGGAGGGCTCCCCGCTGCTCTGGTTCGACCGCGGCTACCATCGCCTGGCCGAGTAGCCGCCTTTCCAGGTAGACGATGAGCGAAACCGGCACCGATATCGCGACGAGTGAGATCAAGGGTCTGCTCGAGGCCTACCTGCGGGACCGCGTGGTGCCCCACCCGCTGCTGAGCCCTTGCCTGGAAGATGCCGCGGTCTGTGTGACCGGCTCCAGCGCCATCGGGCTGTGGGACGAGCTCTCCGCGCTGGACGTACACCTGATCGTTCCCGACGAGCAGCACGCGCGGCTGGCCACCCGGCTCAAGGAAGAACGGCTCTGGAATCCCTCCCGGGACTTCCGGCTGCGGCTGGAAGACCGCGAGCCGTTTCGCCGTTTCCCCTCCGCGGTGATCACCATCCTCTCGTCGTCCCAACTGGCGCAGGAGTTCCGCTTCGAGCTTCCGGTGGCGCTCTGGGTGTATAGCCACGCGGTGCTGCTCCAGGATCCGGCCGGGACGCTGGGGGAAGCGGTCCGCTCCGGGCAGGTGCGGTTCGACGGGCAGTTGAACGACCTACGCTGCGACCACTACTACCGCTTCCGCCAGGCCCGCAACGACATGCTGCCCCGGATTGCGCCGCAGCGGTTGAAGACAGTCCTCGCGATCAAGCGCGGCGAGACGATTCGCGAGGCGCTGCGCCTGGCGTTCCTGGCGGACGGGCGCCCCTACCCGTACGACAAGCTCCTGGAGCCGGTGGCGGAGATTGAGACCGCCAGCGGCGCCCACATCGTCACGGCGGTCCGGGCCCTGGTGGCGGCTCGGGAGGCCGAAACCGTGGGCCACGCCGGCAAGGTGCTGCGAGACCGCGTGGCATTTGCGCTGCAGCAAGGCGGCGTGAGTGAGCGCTGGCTGGAGCAGTGGTGGCTCTGGCCCTCCATCGCCCCGCGGGACGAGTAGCCGCAAGGGACGCAAAGGACGGACGGGACGCAAGGTGGCCTGCGGCCCAGCCGTCTTCCGGACGGGAGCCCCTTCGCCCCGGCCGCGCAAGCGTGCGGTTCCCACATTAGGGCCTCGTGGGAAGCCCCCCCTCCCTATCTGCGTGCCGACCTTAACTTGGAAGCCGCGGCGGTTCCTTGCCAGTCCTGATAGCTGCTCGCCGGGGCTTGGTACGGGTGCCACCGCGGGTCACCCATCAGGCCTGACCGGGCAGCAGCCTACTCTTTGGGAAAATAGCTAATGGAGTGGTAGGTCAGGGCAACCCAGGCTTCCGATCATTTGCATGGAGACGAAGGAACCAGGCGGTCTTATAGCAAACAAAGGGCCAGTCCTGCACCTCTGCAATTGTCCTCCGCACTTCGCTCGGGAATAGGATGCACTCCGGGCCTCGGTGAAAACCGGAGCCCTGCACCGGTTGGAGAAAGGACACGAACATGACGAAGAAATCGTACCGGAAGCCGCAGCTCCGGAAGCTGGGTCTCCTCCGCGAGGTTACCTGGTTCTACATCGAGTAGTCGCTAGCCGGCTGTATCGATTGGAAAGACCCCGCGGTTGCCGCGGGGTCTTTCTTTTGCGTGGTGGGAGTAGTTATGGTGAGCCCGGAATGTCGACCGAAGCGAGGGGTGGGAGTACTGGTTCAGGAGGTCTCCGGGGCTACGGTCCTGTTGAAGCCGGACAACGGCCAGTACTACTCGCTGGAAGAGGTGTCCGGTCTGGTCTGGAGCCTCTGCGACGGCGAGAATTCGGTCTGCGACATCGTCGCGCGGGTCTGCAGCGAATACGATGCCACGCCTGAGGAAGCCGCGGCGGACGTGCAGGAACTACTGAAGGAGCTCGCCGATGAGCGCCTGGTCACAACGCATCAGTAACCGGCTCCGGCCGTTCCGGCTGGTGCGCGCGCCGTCGGACCTCCTGCTGCTGGTGCAGATTGCGGGGTTCGCGCTGGTGGTCCCGGCCTTGATGCGGTGCAAGCCGGAACGGCTCGGCCGGATGCTGGAGCCGCGCGGGGGCTGCGGCCCGCTGCGGGCGGAACGGGTGCGGAAGATCGTGGAGATGACGTCCGCCGTGCTCTGGGCCGGCCGGCCGCTCCTCCGCGTGAGCTGCCTGCCCCGGGGCCTCACGCATTACTACTTCCTGCGCCGCGCGGGGCTGGACGTGTCGCTCTGCTTCGGGATGGGCCGGCAAGGCGAGTCCTACGGCGGCCACTGCTGGCTGGTTTCGGACGGCGAGCCATACCTGGAATCCGAGGATCCCCGCCCATTGTACACGGAGTTCATCCGCATCCCCCACGCTGCCGCCCCTGTGGCCGGCCGGATCGAGACCACCGCTTGATGAGTGCTGTGCCCCACCCTGCGCGAGTTGCCCACTACCTGGTTCACGGCGTCCGGATCGAGATCCGGATGGATGATCCGCTGATCGAGGAGGCGCTGCAGTACCGCCTGGGGATGTTCGCCTGCGACCCCGCGCCGGATGCCGACGTCCTCTTTGAGTATCAGCGCCTGCCGGAGTCGGAGGTGCTTGCGATCCAGCCGCCTGCTGGCGAGGCGGTGCGCGTGATCGCCCGGACACCCACCGCCGAGGTGCTGTACGACGGCTCCGAGGACCTGCTCTACATCGCGTATGGCCGGTTGATGAAGGCGGCGTGGAACGGCCGCCAATCCGTCTGCCGGGTGCGGTACGCGGAAGCGGAGCTGCTGAACCTCTGGCGGCTCACCCACCCGATGTTCACGCTGCCGTTCGTGGACTGCATGAAGCGGCACCGCCGGTACAACATCCACGCCGCCTCCATCTGCGTGGACGGCCGGGGGGTAGTGTTCGCCGGTGGGAGCGGCTACGGGAAGTCCACCCTCACCATCGCGCTGGTGCGCGCGGGCCTCGGCTTTATGGGGGATGATCAGGTGTTCCTCTGCCCCGAGGACGGCCGGATCCTCTTCCGTGCCTTTCCGGATGAGATCGACGTCACCGAGAACACGGCCCGGATGTTCCCGGAGCTGGCGCCGGTGCTGGAGGCTTCCACCCGGCCGGACTGGCCCAAGCGCCAGGTACGGGTGCCGGAGACCTACGGCACCGGCTATGTCTTCGAGTGCGAGCCGGCGGCGGTGGTGCTGCCCCGCATCGCGCACGCGGACCAGACCCGCGTGGAGCCCCTGGGGCGAGACGAGGCGTTCTTCGAGCTGGTGAGTCACGTGGCGTTCACCCACACCGAAGCCTCGCAGGCGCACGTGGATGCCATCGGCGCGCTGCTGCGGCAGGTGCCGTGCTACCGGATGCACACCGGCCGGGACTTCGACGCCTTGCCGGAGCTGGTGCGGGGCCTGGCGGCGGGCGCAGGGTAGGTGTGGGGGTGTGCGCGATTCCAGGGATGATTTCGAACCAGCAGAGGTCAGATGCCAGTAACGTCCAATTCCCTGCTACTCCGTCCGGAGGTTTCGTCGCCGGAGCATGAGCTGCTCCTCCGATGTGCGCGGACCCGGATCGATGCGCAGACCGCGGAGGAGATCCGCGCCCTGGCAGCGGGGCCGCTGGACTGGAAGGCACTGCGGAAGCTGGCGCAGGGGCACCAGGTCACCCCGCTGCTGTATCGCACGCTCGCCGAGGTGGCGCCGGATGCGGTTCCGCCCGCCGTGCTGGCGCGGCTCGGGGCGCTCTACCAGGCGAACGTGGCCCACAACCTGCAGCTCGGCTACTACCTGACGCAGGTACTGGACCTGTTGGAGCGCGCGGGGATTCCGGTCGTGCCGCTCAAGGGCCTGGCCCTGGCGGTGAGCGCGTACGACGATCCGACGCTGCGTCTCTTCCGGGACCTGGATCTCCTGGTGCGGCCCGCGGACGCCTTCCGGGCGCGCGAGGTGCTGGAAGCCAACGGCTACGACGGCTTCCCGAAGCTGACCCCCGTGCAGATGGGCGTGTTCCTGCGGTCGGAGTGTGAGTTCTGGTTCGCGAGCCCCGGGGACCACTTCCCGCTGGAGGTGCATTGGGACTTCCGGGAGCCGGTCTACTCCTACCCGATGGACGCGGAAGAGTGCTGGAGCCGCCTGGAGCCGCTGGAAGTGGCCGGTCGTCCGGTGCGGGTGCTCGGGCTGGAAGATACGCTGCTGATGCTTTCCTGCCACGGCGCCAAGCACCGGTGGGGTCACCTGAAGCTGCTCTGCGACATTGCGGAGCTACTGCGGCGGGAAAGCGGGCTCGATTGGGACTCGCTCCTCACGCGGGCCGCGAAGCTGCGGGGCCTTCGCATGCTGCTACTGGCGCTGCGCCTGGCGCACGAGCTGCTGGGGGCACCGCTGCCGCAGGTCGTGCGGGCGAAGATCGAGGCGGATTCCACGCTGGACCGCCTGGCTGCG
>JAJFMS010000020.1 GCA_020696885.1 Armatimonadota bacterium
TGTCCGGGGCCGCCTGTGCGAACTTCACGGTGGCGATGTCGTAGCTGAAGAAACGGAAGGGCGGCGGCGCGAGGGAGCTGGACAACCAGGAGCCGCCGGTCACGTAGACCCCGCCCGTGGTGTCTAGGCCCAGGGCCGCGGGCCGGTCGTCGCTGTACATCCCGTCGCCGGCCGCCCGCCACCGTTTTGTCCAGGCCTGCGTTCCATCCGCGAGGTACTTCGCTACCCCGGTTTCGAAGAGGGCCCAGTCCGTATCGTACAGCGCGGCTCCGGTAACGTAGGCGGCGCCGCTACTGTCCGTGGCCAGGCCGGTAGCCGTGTTGAAGATGGCGCGTCCCCACAACGCGGTGCCATCCTGACCGTAGCAGAGGAGCTTTCCGGTGCGGGAGTCGTCCGTATCGACCGAGCCGGTGAGCAGCACTCGATTCCCGGTGACGGCGATCCCGGTGGGGCCGCCGATCCCGTTTGACCCGCCGGTGTAACGCTGTATCCAGCGCTCCTGGCCGTTGACGTCGTAGCTCAGGGTGGCGAAGTCCCAGGTGCCGCCGCTCCCGAGGGAAAGTCCGGTGACGTACGCGTTACTCGCCGCATCGAACGCGATGGCCGTAGCCTCATCCCGGATCCCGGGTCCGGCGTAGCGCTTCGTCCACCGCACGTCGCCGCTCGGGCTGTAGCTGAGCGAGGCGTAGTTCTGGGTGCCGCCCGCGGAGGTGCCGGTGATGCACAGGTTGCCGCCGGCATCCACCGCGCCGGCGAGCGCAACGTCCGTGGTATTACCCGGCCCGTTGTAGAACCGGGACCAGAGCAGATCGCCCTGCGGCGAGTACTTCGCCGCCAGGTAGTCGAAGTCGCCGTTGCGGAAGTCGGAAGCCACCAGGTAGATGTTCCCGCCGGCATCCAGCACCACGTGGGCTGGCGACACCCCTCCGTTAAATGTGCCCGTCCGCTCGTACCGCCGGGTCCAGACCTCATTCCCGCTCGAGTCGTATTTCACCAGCACGTAGTCAAACGTGCCGTCGTAGGACTCGCCGGCCACGTACACATTGCCGCTGCCATCCACCGCCAGTCCGCTGGCGCGGTCCGTGCTATTTGCCGGTGAGTTGTACCGGCGAGTCCACAGCTCCGCTCCGTTAGTTCCATACTTCAGCGTCACAAAGTCATCGTTCGTGGCGCCGCCGTCCGAGCCGCCGGTGACGTAGACGCTCCCGCTGGCGTCCACCGTCAGCGCTCCAGGGTAGGGGCTGTCCGAGCCGTGCGCCGGACCGTCATACCGATTCGCCCAGGCCAGGGTCGCCGGAGCCTCCGTGAAGCCGCTGCGCGCCGCTAACGCCAGCAGCCCGGTCAACATTACCAGGGTTAGCTTTCCGGTCGCCCGCCGGCCGCGGGCTCTTCTTTCTCGATCGATCACACCAATCTCCTCACTACCAGGCGTGATGCTCGCTGATGAGGCCTGGCGGCAGGCTGCGAACATCTGAACGTTTGCGTTGTTTATTTGCTTCAGAGAACACTCTAACGCTTGTTCGCTTGGAAAGAGAGCGGTTCCTCCCATTGTCTGGACAAGGTGGCAGGCAGGTAGGAGGCGTCGGAGTCCGTGGCAGGGGTGAGCGCTGTGGGCAGCACTCTGGCGGCGCATTCGATGATGGCCACGCGCAATCGAGAAAGCGCGATCATCGAACACCACACGAGGCGGCTCCTACGGTTTGCTTATAGAGAGAACACCGTAGGCAGCGCCGGTGCCCTTCGGGCGGATGGTGCGTTCGATCACGGCCACCCGTGTTTGAGAACGGGATGCGCCGCTACCGAGGGACGTCGCCGTGATCGAACGCCGCACGAGGCGGCTGCCTACGGTGTTTTGGCAACCCCTGCGTGCCGGGATTCTCAGTCCGTCCCCTTGAGGCTGGCGATCGGGGAGAGCTCATAGGCCACGCGGGCCAGGCCGGCGGAGACCACGGAGTCGATCACCAGGGACGCGTCCTTGTAGCAGCCGGGGCTCTCGTCGATCGGCACGTTGCCGCCGGCGTTCACCATCACGTTGAGCTGCTTCATCTGCTGGTTCACGCCGCTCTGGCTGAACAGGTTCCGCGCGGCCTTGCGGGAAAGCCGCCGCCCGCAGCCGTGGTTCACGCTGAAGAGGCTCTTCTCCGCGCCCGGCTCCGCGTAGAGGATGTACGACTTGTCGCCCATGCTCCCGGGGATCAGGATCGGGTGGCCGGTCTCCTCCCAGCGGGTGCCGTGCAGCAGCGGGTGATACGCCGGCAGCGCTCGTGTGGCGCCTTTGCGGTGCACCCAGCGCAGTTCACCGTCCGGCTGCGGCTCCTGCTGGGCCAGGTTGTGGGAGATCTCGTAGAGCAGCTCCGGCTCCTCGCCGAATACCCGGCGGAAGGCGCGCGCCACCTGCTCCATGATCAGCAGGCGGTTCACGATGGCAAAGTTCGCCCCGGCGGCCACGGCGTTCTTGTAACCAGTCCAATTCTTGTCGCCGGGCTCGAAGTAGACCGCTTCGGCGCTGATCTTCGAGCCGTCGCCCCGCTTGCCGCCCTGCTTCTGCATGTCCCGCAGGCGCTTCTTCCCGATCTCGATGAAGTGCGTGGCGAGCCCGTGCCCGAAGCCGCGGCTGCCGGTGTGGATCATCACCGCCAGCTTTCCGTTCTGGTCGTGCTGCAGCTCGATGAAGTGGTTGCCGCCGCCCAGGCTGCCGAGCTGTCCCATCCCCCGGCGCAACGGTACGGCGGGGATATCCCAGTCGTCGTCTACCGGGATGTAGTCCCGCTCGCTGTTGTTGCGGGTATAGCCGAGGGCGTTCGCGCCGGAGCGGACGATCTCGTTGAAGCGGCGCTCGTCCACGGCGTAGCCGCTGCCCTTGCCGGTGCCCATCCCCACGCGTTCCATTACCTCCTGCGAGAACTTGAGCCGCAGGCGGTTGTCCAGCCCCTTCTCCATCGGCACGTCCGACAGCAGCGCGGCCATGCCGCAGCCGATGTCATAGCCTACAGGCGCCTGGCAGAGCGTGCCGTTGGTCGCCATCACGCAGCCGATCGGCACCACGTAGCCGGAATGCGCGTCCGGCGTGAGGACCACGTCCGTCACCCCCGGGAACTCCGTGGCCGCCCGTACCTGGGAGAAGACGTCTTCCTCGCAGTCCGCGAACAGCTCCGCGTTCATGAAGATCCGCACCGGCACCTTCACCCCCTGCGTGAGCAGGTAGTACCCCTCGCCCTTGATCCGCTTGCACTCTTTCTTCAGGCTCATCTCCGCCTTGCCCCCTGCTCCCTCATCCCCGCGCTAAGGCCCTCGTTCAAACCTCCGGCACGTAGATAGATACGCGCCGCGGCCGACTGCTGCTAAAGGTGGGTCTCTGCGGACTCGCATCCTGCTTACAGGTGACGAGCGCCTGCCTCGCAATCTCACCCTTTAGAGGGATTCTCGCTCAGCGGACGCCATGGCGGGTGTAATCGGCACCTGGCAGGGGTATGTAGGCCCGCACCCCCTCGTCCGCGCGGTCCCCGGCATCCCCTCGCTACCCCTCTCCATGGGCCGGCCGCGCTCTCGTCTCGAGGATCGTGCCATTCCGAAGCTGCAAAGGAGCCTTCGATGAGCCGCAGTTTGACCCGAAGAGCCGCCCTCGGGGCCGCCCTTACCGCCCCGCTCGCTTCCCTTCCCACGATGCTGCCAGCCGGGGCCGACGCCCCGAGGCCCCAGCCGGCTTCCACCGGGTTCCTGGCCGTGCCGGTGGAGGGCATCCTGATCGGTCTGCTCCTCCCGGCGGTCCAGGCCGCGCGGGAAGCGGCTCGATTGCAACTGATCGATAGCCAGGGCAACCTGATCCTGTCTATCCCGCTCGGTGGCGGGCCGTCGTTCTTCGACATCTTCTATGGCGACGGGAGCGTCACGCCGGCGGAAAATCGCCGGACCCTCATGGTGAAGGAGCGATCGGGACCGCGAGTTTGGGAAGTGCCCACCGCGGACGGCATCCTGATCGGTCTGCTCCTGCCGGCGGTCCAGAAGAACGGCAGCTCCGCGGGCCTCCTGGCCGGCTCGGTCCAGGTGGGAGGTCCGAACGGAACGATCTCCGCGATCCTCCCGTTCATCGAACCGACTGCGCTCCATGTCCGTCTCCCACCTCCCACCAGCGCATTCGTGGGTCCCTTCACCCTGACGAATGGTGAGCCGGCACAGGTCGGGCTGCTGCTGCCCGCCGTGCAGAAGGTCCGGGAAGCGGCAGCCCGGCTCGTAATCCTGAATAGCGCCGGGCGACTCGTGGCCCAGGACGAGATCATCGTGCCGCCGGAGGGCCGGGCCGGGCACTTCACCACCTTCTACGACCTGTTCCTGGGTGACGGGAGCGTCCGGGTAGAGCGCCGCAGCGCCGACGGCAGTGTCCGCGTGGGCCAGGGCGTCAGCCCGGACGGGATCCTGATCGGCCTGCTGCTTCCGGCCGTGAAGAGTGGGGACGGCTCCGTCCGGATGCTGGGGGGCTCACTGCTCACTCCTTCCACCTCGGTCGCCTTCCAGGGCGCGAACGCGTAGCCCTCGCTCCGGACGTCTCCTAAGGGCCGCAGGCGCTCCGCACCTGCGGCCCTTCCCTTCTGCTGCCCGCCTTCATCCTTCCGCCTTCATCCTTCATCCTTACGAACCGGGCGGATTCTCCCCACTCCCCGTGGAATTCTTTCTGCGGACCCGGCAAAAACGCCCGGGTCGCTCCGTCTACTCCAGTGACCGCCGCCGCTTCCCTCGGAAAGTGGCGGATAGGGGAGTTCGGATCTCGGATCCGAACCCGACACGGAGTGGCCCGGATGCATCCCGCAGGAGAGATCGTTGTGGACCAGTGGCCGAAGCGCTTCGGTGACCCGGAGGAGCTGCGGCTGGTGCGGTCTGTGCTGGACGGGGACGGGTCCGCCTTCGCGTCGCTGGTCCAGCGGCATGGTCCCCAGGTGGCCTCCGCGGCGCGGCGGTTCGTGCGGGACCCGAACGACCTGGACGACGTGGTTCAGGAGACGTTCCTCCGTGCCTACCGCAGCCTGAAGCGGTTCCGCGGCGGCTCCTCGCTGCGGACCTGGCTCATCCAGATCGCGCTGAACGTCTGCCGGGACCGGCAGCGGACCTTCTGGAAGCGGCGCATCGTGCTGACGACCGATGCCGACGCGCTGGACCAGGTGCCGTCCTCCCAGGCCCCGGTCTCCGAGACCACCGCCCTGCACCAGACCATCGAAGCGGCCGTCGCGCGGCTTCCGGAGCACCTCCGGCTGCCGTTCGTGCTGCACGCCTTCGAAGAGCTCTCCGGCATCGAGATCGCCGCCGTGCTGGGCTGGAGCGAGAGCACCGTCTGGACCCGGATCTACGCCGCCCGCAAGAAGCTGCGCGAGCAGTTGGGCGACTCTTTGCAGCGATGAGGACCGATGCGATGCGATGTCCCCAGGCTTTGACCCTGATGACCAAGCGACTGCGCGAGCCGTTGGAGGCGGACGACGAGCGAGCCCTCAGCCGCCACCTGGCCGGCTGCGCGTCCTGCCGGGCCGAGGAAGCCGACCTGAAGCCCCTTGAGGCGGCCCTCCAGCGCGTGCAGCCGGCGGTCCGGGCTGCGGCGCCGCCTGCCGTGCGCATCAACACCGCCTCCATCACCGGTTCCAGGCGCCCTTCCGCGGCTTCCTGGCGGCTGCCTGCAGCGATTGCCGTGACCGCGGCGGGAATCGTGGCGGTCGGCATCGGCAGCCGGCTCATCCGCATCGGCCCCCAGCCTCCAACACGCGCGGTGAGCACCGATCGAGAACCCGCCATCGCCCGGCAGTTAGCTGTACCCCCGCCGCCCGTGGTGGGGCTCGTTGTTGCTCCGCCTAAGCCTCCGCAGCGCGCGCTGCACCAGATAGCACGGCAGCTTGGGCCGAAGCCGAAGCCGGAGAGCCGTCGCCCCTCGATCGCACGCACCGGCCTGGCCAGGCCGGTGCTCCAGGCACTGCCCGAGGAGCCGGGGCTGGTCGTCCAGCAGGTTGCGGTGCCCGGGTTGGCCGTTGCGGGTCCTGACGAGGTCCAGCGGGAGCTACCCGGACAGTTGCAGCCGGAAAACCGGGTGCTGGCGGTGGCGTTCGTGGAACCGCGCGCAGTTCCGCAGGAGCCCGGCCGCGTGGATGCCGCGCTGCGCGGCAATCCCCGGCTGGATGCGCGCCTCACAGTCACCGAGAAGAACCGCCCGCTCGGAGAGCTGCTACCGGACCTGGGCCGCCGTCTCAAGGTCCGGCTCATCGCCGGCCGGGAGGTGGGGGACGACAAAGCCACGCTCTGCTTCAAAGACCGCCCGGCAGCGGAGGCGCTCTCCCTGCTGTCCCGGCACCTGGGATTCCGCTGGGTGCGAGAGGGCGACGACTACCGCCTCATCCAGGACCTGGCCGGCAGGCGACGCGAGCAAGCGCTGCTGCGCAACGAGCTGGCGCCGATCGAGACGCAGCTCAACCTCGGCGCGCGCTGGCTGCGGGAGCCGAAGGAGCGAAAGAAGGCCCGCGTGGAGGAGATCGACCGTCTGTTCGCCGCGGGCGGGCTGGACCCCGTGGAGCGGGCGGAGCTGACCGCGGAGAAGCAGACCGTCCTGGACGCCTGGCTGGAGCCCGCGCGCGTGGAGGCATCCCTGAGCCTCTTCCGTCAGCTCTCCCCCGCGCAGCTCGACTCCTTGTTGGACGGTACGGAGTTCCGGTACTCCACCGCCACGGGGACCCTGCCGCCGCCGTTGGCGGAGAAGGTCCACGACTCCACCTCCATCCTGGAAACCCAGTACGGCCCCCTGGCTCGCCTGCAGGCGGACGTAACGGTCCGGCTGACAGACGTGGACGACGCGGACGAGGTGCCGCCGCCTCGCCGGCGCCGTCAGCTTCGCCTGGAGGCGCAGTTCTCCACGGTGCGCGGCACCCGGGAAGATCCCCACTACTGGGGCGCCGGCTGGTCGCCCAAAACGCCGCAGCTCCCGTCGATGCCGTCCGGCGGCGATCCGGAGCGCACCACCGACGACCCGGACCTGAAGCGCGAGGTCGAGCTCACGCTGCCCGGGCCGGCCAAGCCGCCGCTTCCGGTGTCCGGCCACCTGATCGGCGCGGCGCAGCTCGGCTCGGTCTGGCCGGAGCAGGCCACGGTGGGGGACGTCGCGGAGGCGATCCATCGCGCCACCGGCCTGGAAGTGGTGGCGGACAGCTTCGTGGCGGCGCGCCTCAACCCCGCGCTTCTGCGTGGTCGCCAGCCGCTGATCAAGGTCCTCGACATCCTCGCGGAGGAGCTGGACTACACCTGGGAGAAGCGCGGCAAGCTGCTCCTCCTGCGGGACCGTCGCTTCTACCGGGATCGCCCGGCGGAGGTGCCGGACCGGATCATCAAGCCGTTCCGGGAGACTGTGCTGCGCGCCGGGTCGCTCGGCATCGATGAGCTGGCCGGCTTCACCGCCGCGCTCTCGGACACCCAGGTGCGCAGCATGCACCGGTACTGGGGTTGGTATCTGGAGACGGAGCGGATCCTACCCACGGCCAGCCTGTTCCAGCACCGGCAGGACCTGCGGTTCTGGGCCGGTCTCTCCCGGGCGCAGCGGAGCGCCTTGCGGGCGGGGCAATCCCTCCCCGTGATGCAGATGCTTCCCGCCCAGCGAGAGCTCTGGGCCGCGGCGCTCACCACGCCACCCGTGTCCGCCAACACCCCTGCCGAAGCGCGGAGCACCCCGACGCCCGCGGACGTGGAAGCGGGTGCATTTAGCCTGAAGTCCGCGGAGCACCAGCTCTTGCTCTTCACGCGGGTCACTCCCGACGGCCTGCGGCGCTCCGGCAACTCCATCGTCGCGGAAGGCCCGCCGACGATGGACGTGCGGAAGCTGGCCGGCGACGGGTTCGAGCAGTTGGACGCCGGGCGACAGGTCCCGCTGCTTGGCTTTGACTTCCAGTACTACCTGGGCGGCCGCCCGAAACCAGCCCGGAAGACCACGATCCTGATCCCGCTGCTTCAGCCCGCGGCCCTCTCGGCCGCTCCCGAAAGGAAGGACCGATGAAGTCGACACTATTCGTTCCGATCGCGGCGGTCTTGCTGACCTGCGGGGCACAGAAAGCGCAGGCGCTCTGGAGGCAGTGCGCGGTCACCCCCGGCAACCTGGTTGTCGACGACCACGCCTTCACCGTGACCTCCAAACTGGACGAGGGACGGCTGCGCGTGCTGCTGACGGTTAAGGCCCAGGGCAAGAAGCCGCTCTCGCCGTTCACGACCGGCATGCTCTCGCTCCACGATGGGGAGCGGCTGGTCGGGGAGATCCCGGTCCAGGAGCACCGGGAGAAAGGCGTGCTCTCGTTCTCCTTCAAGATCGACCCGAAGGTCGTAGCGGACTCCCGGTTCGAGCTGCACGAGTCGTTCTTCGTCAAGGCCGGCCCGGAGGGCTCCCGCTTCCGTTTCGCCGTGCGAGACGGCTACGAGCAGATCATGGGCGGCCAGATCTTCACGTTCAAGCTGTCCGACTTCCTTCCGCCGGCGAAGAAGTAGGGAGGGGCTTGGACAGGATAACAGGATGGATAGGATTGCCGATGGTACGGTGTCCAGGTCGGGCCGGCCTTGGCCCACGCGGTCATCGCGAGCCGCCCGCTCGCCGCTGACGGTGCTTTGCCGTCCTCCTCGTGGCGGCGCGGCGATCCCGGAGGTGGAGAAGTACCACGTCAGGGCGTTTCGACGATGGGCAGGATCCGTGACGTTCGGGATGGCCACGGCCGGAAAAGCCCCGGCCTCGCCATGACCCACTACTTCCTCCGCCGCGGGCAGGAGCACAAATAAGTGAGAGGCCGAGCTGAATAGCTCGGCCTCTCACGTTTCGTTCACAGCACCCGCTGTCTACTTCAGCCGCCGCACCGCTTCCAGGATGCCGGCCACCGTCGGGACGGCGACCTCTTCCAGCGGGGCGCTCATCGGGATCGGGGTGTCCGCCGCGGCGAGGAGGGTGGGCGGGCCGTCCAGGTAGCTGAAGCCGGTGCGGCCGTTCTCGAAGCGGTATTCCATCACCTGGCGGATGATGCTCTCGCCCACGCTGGCGCGCGGGTAGCACTCCTGCACCATCACCAGGCGGCCGGTCTTGCGCACCGAGTCCGCGATGGTCTTGATGTCCAGCGGGTTCAGGGTGCGCGGGTCGACTACCTCGGCGTCGATGCCGTCCTTCTCCAGGGCGGCCGCCGCGGCCAGCGCGAAGTGGACCATCCGGCTGTACGCCACGATCGTTACGTCCTTGCCGGGCCGCTTGATGTCCGCCACGCCCAGTGGGATGAGGTACTCCTCTTCCGGCACCGGGCCGAACACCTTGGCGTACATCTCCTTGTGCTCGATAAAGAGCACCGGGTTCTCGTCCCGGATGGCGCTCTTCAGCAGGCCCTTCGCGTCGTAGGGGGTGCTGGGCATCACCACGTAGATGCCGGGGATGTGCACGAACCAGCTCTCCAGGCTCTCGCTGTGGGTGGCCGCGAAGGAGCGTCCCACGCCGCCCTCGGTCCGGATCACGCACGGCACCTTGATCTTGCCGCCGAACTGGTACCGGTTGTAGGCGATGTTGTGGACCAGCTGGTTGCTGGCGATGGTGATGAAGTCGATGTACATGATCTCCGCGATCGGGCGGAGGTCCCGCATCGCGGCGCCGCACGCCGCACCGACCACGGCCGCTTCGGAGATGGCGGTGTCGATCACGCGGCGGTTGCCGAACTCCTGGAAGAGGCCGCGGGTGGCCCCGTAGGCGCCGCCGTAGATGCCGATGTCTTCACCCAGCACGAAGACCCGCTCGTCGCGGCGCATCTCTTCCTTGTGCGCTTCCTGCAGCGCTTCGACCATCGGGATGATCCGCATCCCGTATTCGCTCTGCAGCGCTTCCTGGTCCGCCTTCTCCAGCTTCGGCAGCACTTCCGCGGGCGAGTTGGCGTGATACTTCGCGTAGAAGGCGCGCTCGGCCGGCTTCACCTTCGCCAGCACCGCCTGCTCCGTGGTGATCTGGGCCTGCACCTCGGCCGGGTCCGGATCCACGTAGACGTTGTCGTACAGCTCGGACGGGTCCGGCAGCGGGCTCTCCAGCGCGAAGCGGATCGACTCGTCGATCGTGGCCTTCGCCCGCGCGCGGATCGCGTCGACCTCTTCCTGGGTGAAGAGACCGCCCTCGGTCATCCGCCGCCCGAAGATGTCGATCGGGTCCCGCTCACGCCACTGCCGCTCTTCGTCGCGGGTGCGGTAGGCGCGGGCGTCGCTGAGGCTGTGACCGTAGTAGCGGTAGGTCTTGCACTCGATCAGCGTGGGTCCGCCGCCGGTGCGGGCGCGCTCCACGGCCGTTTCCACGGCGGCGCGCACGGCCAGCACGTCCTGCCCGTCCACCACCACGCCGGGCATCGGGTAGGAGGAGGCGCGGTCCGCCACGTGGGTGATCTTGGAGGCGCAGTGGAGGCCTTCCACGCTGCTGCTGTTGAACGGCACGGACATCCCGTACTGGTTGTTCTCGCAGATGTAGACCACCGGCAGGCCGCAGAAGAGGCTGGCGCCCATGTTCAGCGACTCGTGGAAGGCGCCGGTATTGGTGGCGCCGTCCCCGAAGAAGCAGAGCACCACGCTATCGCTGCCCTTCAGGTACTCGGCCAGGGCGGCGCCGGTGGCTACCGGCAGGTTCCCGGCCACGATCCCGGTGGCGCCCAGGTTGCCCTTCTCCACGTCCGCGATGTGCATGGAGCCGCCGCGGCCCCGGCAGTAGCCGGTGGTCTTGCCGAACAGCTCCGCCATCATGGCGTTCCAGTGCTCCTGGCGCTCTTCCTCGGTGGCGGCCATCAGGTTGCCCATGGCGCCGCAGTGGCCGTGGCCGCGGTGGGTGCTGGCCACGAAGTCTCGCTGGCTGATGGCGGCGCAGGCCCCGGTGGGCACCGCTTCCTGGCCGGCGGACATGTGCGTGGCGCCGCGGAGCTTGCCGGCCCGGTACATGTTGTAGAGGCCGTCCTCGAACTCGCGGATCTCGCACATCGTGCGAAGGTAGTCCGCCAGCTCCTCCCGGCGGTAGGTCCCCTCGGCGACCTGGTCGGCCAGCGAGGGGCCGGAAAGCTGTTGCAGTTGCGAATCGGTAATCATGCTGGGTTCCTGGCGGCGCGAAGCGACGGCACGCGGAGAATCAGCCTGAGTATACCGTATGGAAGCACGCCAGGTGAACTCCAACCCTCCGGAGATGCAATTCGCGGCTGCGGTGGGGTAGCGAACGGGATCGAAGTTAACCGCAGAGACGCAAGCCTGCCCGTACGGGAGCACGCGGAGAGGGGGAAGAGGTTATTGACAGGATAAGAAGGGTGCGTGGCCGCTTCCTCCATCCGGTGATCCCCTCTGATTTCCTCTCTGCGCACTCCCGTACGGGCAGGCTCGCGTCTCTGCGGTTAACCTTCAATCCTGACCGCCGGCGTGGGATCAGTACCTGAGCCCAATCGGGAAGCCGGACGCATCCGGATCTTCCTGGAACGGGTCGTTACCGGACTTGTCCCCGGGCTTCTCGCCGCCGGAGCGCTTGCCGCAGAACGGGCAGTACTTCCACTCCGCAGCGGCGGCGGGCCGCTTGGCGCCGTCGGCGGGGCAGAACTGCCAGTCCGGCATGAAAGCGCGGGCGCACTTCTCGCACTTGGGCTGCTGGGCCTGGCGCAGCACGGTGGACTGTCCCTTGCAGTGCGGGCAGCGGAACGTGGAGCGCGTCTCGTTGAACTGGAACAGATAGGGCGACGTGCCCTTCGGGAACACCTTCAGGTACTCCCGCACCGTCCCGGACGCGTCCGGCAGTTTGCGGAGGTCGACCCCCTGCGTCAGATCAGCGAAGGTGGAGGGGCGGAAGAGCTTGAGCGCGTCGAGCGAGTCAGGCGCGCCAGACTTACGGATGTGGTAAGTGCCCTTGCCGTCCCGGATCTCGCGCACGATGCCGGCCCCCGCGTCCTGGAGCACCAGCTCGAGCGCGGTCAGGAAACGGATGTTCTTCGCGCGGACGGTAATCCGGCTGTCCGGATTCACGTCGTCGTCGATCTTGTAGTCGAGCTTGGCTCGCTCGAAGATCTGCTTCAGTGCGTCCCGGACGGAGGCATTGTCCAGGTCCAGGTCGACCGTGGGATTCTCGCCGGTTAGCCGCACCAGCGCGGCTGAGTCCTTGCGCATCTTCTCCACAATCTCCCCGGCGCGGCTCTTAGCCTGCGCGGCTTGGGCTACCAGGGCTGCCTCGGCCCGCGCCACCTGTGACGCCTGCGCGGCCTGCGCGGCTCGCGCTGCCTGCACTTCCTGGGTCGCTCGGGCGACCTGTGCCGATTGGGCCGCCTGGCCGCCCTGGCTCTGTTGGGCCAGCACGGTTCCGGGAATGGTCGCGGCCAGGGCCAGCATCATGAATGTTCGCATGGGGTACCTCGTTTAGGGATCCGTCGTTCGTCA
>JAJFMS010000740.1 GCA_020696885.1 Armatimonadota bacterium
ATGCCTCCATCACCCGCACCTACGGCGGCACCGGACTCGGGCTGGTGATCACCCAGCGCTTCTGCCGGAGGATGGGCGGGGACGTCACCGTTACCAGTGCAGCCGGCGAGGGCTCCGTGTTCACGATCCGGCTCCCCGCGCAGGTGGTCGATCCGCCCGCCGAGGGCGAGCCGGCCGCCCAAGCGCCGGCCGCGGTGGCGGGCTCCAACCGCACGCCGCTCCTCGTGATCGACGACGACCCGACGGTCCACGACCTGGTGCGCCGCTTCCTGGCGCGCGAGCCGTTCGTGGTGGAGAGCGCGTTCAGCGGCGAAGAGGGCCTGCGCCGGGCGCGAGAGCTGCATCCCGCCGTGATCACTCTCGACGTGATGATGCCGCACATGGACGGCTGGACCGTGCTCTCGGAGCTGAAGAAAGACCCGCAGATCGCGCGGATCCCGGTAATCATGGTCACCATCGTGGACGACCGAGGCATGGGCTTCACCCTGGGGGCCGTGGAGTACCTCACCAAGCCGCTGGACCGGACCCGCCTGGTGACGGTGTTGAACAAGTACCGTCGCACGCCGCAGGACCATACCGCCCTGGTGGTAGAGGACGACCCGTCCTCCCGAGAGCTGCTGCGGCGCATGCTCGAGAAGGAAGGGTGGGGCGTTACCGAGGCCGAGAACGGTCGCCAGGCCCTCACTTCGGTTACGGAAACGGTGCCGGACCTGATCCTCCTCGACCTGCTGATGCCGGAGATGGACGGCTTCGAGTTCATCCGCGAGCTGCGCGCCCGCAAGGAATGGCGGTCCGTGCCGGTGATCGTGGTCACCGCAAAGCAGCTCGATTCGGATGACCGTGGACAGCTCCACGGCCAGGTGCAGCAGGTGTTCCAGAAGGGCGGCTACACCCGCGACGAGCTCCTCATCGAGCTGCAAGAACTGGTCCGCGAGCATGTTCCCGGCAAGCTCAATACGCCATAGTATTGTGTGAAGCTTGATCGGACGCGGATACCGACGCGGGGTGGGAGAGACGAAGAGCGAATGCCACGAATCTTGCTGGTCGAAGACAACGAGATGAACCGGGACATGCTGTCCCGCCGGCTGCTGCGGCGTGGGTTCGAGGTGGAGTGCGCGGTGGACGGGCTGGCCGGCGTCGAAGCGGCGCATCGCCTGCTGCCGGACCTGATCCTCATGGACATGAGCCTGCCGGTAATGGATGGCTGGACCGCCACCCGCGAGCTAAAGCAGGCCGACGATACCCGCGCCATCCCGGTAATCGCCCTCACCGCCCACGCGATGTCCGGCGACCGCGAAAAGGCCCTGGAAGCCGGCTGCGACGACTACGATACCAAGCCGATCGAGTTGCCCCGCCTGTTGGAGAAGATCGACACGCTCCTGGCGAAGTAACCGGGGGGAATGGCCAGTCACGACGACGCGTTCACGGCCTCACGCCGCCCGTAACCGAGCGGTTGCTGGAGTCCCGGAGCATCCGGGCAGCACCTACCGGAGACGGCGGCTGTCAGCGGGAAGCCGTGCGCTTCGGAACCAGGAAGTGCTTCCGGCTGCTTGCCAGGAGTCCCGCAGTCAGGCGGGCGGGCGATTGCCCTGCGCTGGCCTTACTAAAGGCCGGCCTGACAGCCGGGCTCCTGGCAAACTGGCGTTGGGTGGGCCAAAGGCCACGAACGGACTTCCTCAATCGCGAGTGACTGCTCGAACCCCACGGTAACCGCGGGAGCACGGCAGCGCACGAAAGAGGCGGCGGGCGCTTCGCGATGACCTGGAGGGTACGGGCCGGCCCCGCGTTGGAACGCGGGGGCCAGCGACCTTTACCCTTTGCCGACAGCGGGAGCGGGGGCCGGTTCGGCATGCGGGATCGAGCGCAGGTATTCGTAGATCGAGCGCAGGTCGATATCCGTCAGCCGGGAGTAGAACGGCCACGGCATCACCTGCAGCACGTCTCCGGGACGGTGATGGTTGTTCCCGGTGCGCATCTGGCCCAAGAACTGCGGATAGTTGTGCCCGGCCGGCAGACCGTTCGCGTCCGGGGTGATGTTGGAGCTCACGATCTGTGGCCCGAAGGCCAGGCCTCCGGCCATGTAGTTTTCCGTGTTGATCTGCTTGGGCTCACCCAGGTGCGGATTGCCGCCGGGCCGGTAAGGCGGATTGGTGTGGCAATCGTTGCAGCCCGCCATGATGTTCACCAGGTAGCTGCCCTGGCCCACGAGGCGCCGGTTCTTGCCGCGCAGATCCAGCTCCACCGGCGCGACTTCAAAGCCGCGGTCGATCGTGCTGGGAGGACGAACCGCCCGGGCGGCGCCCGCGGGCTCCCGTAGCAGCCCGAAAAGGAGCCCGCCGCCGAGCAGCCCGAGGGACAGGGTAATCAATCGGGATGGACTCATGATCAGTTCCTCGCTCGCGGCTTCGCACCCGCACCTGCCGGCTCCGCGTGGGGGATCGCGCGCAGGTACTCGTAAATCGCTCGCAGCTCCTGGTCGCTCATCTCCGCCAGGGCCGGCCAGGGCATCACCTGGATGAACGGCCCAAATTGGGGATGGTTCGGCGTCAGGCCGGTCCGGATCCGGACTTGAAACTCCTCGAACGTGAGGCCGCCCGGGTTGCCGTTCACGTCCGGGGTGATGTTGGAGGAGACGAACGGCCCGAACGCCTCGCCGCCGGCCAGGTAGTTCACCGTGTTCACGCGGCCGCGCTCCCCGAGAAAGGGGTTGCTGCCCGGCGCGAAAGCAGGGCGGGTATGACAGCTCACGCACTCGGACTGGGAATTCACCAGGTAGCTGCCAAGCCCCACCAGCTTCCGGTCTTTGCCGCGCATGTCCAGCGGCACCGGCGCGATGCGGAGGCCCTGCTGGATCCGGGGACGCAGGTTGTAGTCCTGGGCCGCCGTGAGGAGGGGGGGCACCGCAATCGCTCCCAGGCAAGGCAACAGGGCCAACGCAGGCAGCGCCGTCTTCAAGAAGCGCATCATCTCTCCCGGAGCGCCTCTGCCGAGGCGGGCGATCGTCCCCGAACCGGACGAAGTGAACTGTACTCGATTGGTAATTATGGCTAACCGGCGATTAACGCCCAATCAACCTGCCGCTTTTCAGTGGTTCGCGCGCTTGGAGCGCAGCACCTGGATCAGGTCCATCGCACCCTTCCCCTTCACCACCACGTTGCCCCGGGAGACGCCGTCGTAGCGACCGGCCAGCAGTTCCCAGACCGTAGAGCTCACGTTCACGTAGCCCTCGGCGCCGTGGCTCTCCACCCGCGACGCGGTGTTGACGGTGTCGCCCCAGAGGTCGAAGAGGTACTGCCGCCGGCCGACCACTCCCGCCACCACCGGCCCCTGGTGGATGCCGACCCGGACGTTCCAGCGGGTGGGGAGGGTCCGCGCGATCTCCACCATCTCCAGGCCGCATTCCACGCAGTTCAGAGCCGGCTCCGGCACCGACTTGAGCAGCCCGGCCGTGGCCATGAACGAGTCACCGAACG
>JAJFMS010000741.1 GCA_020696885.1 Armatimonadota bacterium
GGTGCAGCGCCACGCGGCAGGCATAACGCTCCGGCTCCGTGCTCCCGCCGCCGCTGCCCGCAATGAGCAGCCGGAGGGGCGGCAAGGCCGTCCGCAGCGCCGGGACGGGATCCATACCGGCCCAACGAGCCAGCTCGATGGCGGCGGCTCGCCGCTCCTTCCAGCGCGGGTGCTGGAGCACTTCGAGGAGAAACGGGAGGATCCTCGGGTCCCGCCGAGAGCCCAGCGTCTTCACGATCTGCAGCCGCAGCGCCGTGGCTGCATCCGGCTCCCACTCTTCCTCGTCTTCATCCCGGTCGGCGTAGAGGTACGTTGAGGTGGGGGCGGCAGACACCGCGCGGAAGGCCTCGGTGAGCGCGGAGATCACCTCCGGATCAGGGAGGAGCCCCAACACCCGCACGGCCCGCGAGCGGGCGTTCCAAGGGCCGGTTCGGATCACCTGCCGCAGCACCGGAATGCACGCGGCGCCCAGCCACAGCAGCTCGGTCTCCGCCACCTTGGCTACACGCGGGCTCGCGCTCTCCAGCTTGGAGATCAGCAGTCCGGCCACCCACTCCCCTGAGCCATATTTCACTTCGGTTGACTCATCCCCTCGCACTCCACCGTGCGAGCCGCGCCCGAAGACGTCCCGTCCAGTTCCCGGCACTCATCGCCGGGGCTTCATGCTCGGATTGTCCCTCATTCACAGGTTGCAGAGAGGGGCAGGGCAGCGACGCCGTAGCGGGCGGCGCGGCGGAGGCCGGCAGCGGCAGATCGCGACACTGGCCGGTCACCGCTTCGATCCGCGCCAGGGTAGCCCGGAAGAGCCGCCGGTCCTCGCTGCTTTGCATCGTCAACGGCGAGAGGAGACGCCGCAGGGGAGCTACTGCGGCCCGCAGTTCCGGCCGCGGCTGCTGCTCCGCCACCCGCAGCAATGCCTCGGCCGCCGCCCGGCGAACGAACAAGTCCGGGTCTCCGAGGGCCGCACACAGTGGGGCGATGCAGGCTGCGGTTCCGATGGTCGCCATGATCCCAATGGCTGCGCGTCGTGCTGGCACCGGATGGTGTGGAAGCATGGTCACGAGCGGCTCGATAGCCGCCGCTCCCAGCGTCACCAGCGCTCCGTAGGCCGCCGCACTCACCGCGAAGTCCGGCGCCGCCAGCAGCCAGACCAGAAGCCGGGCCGATTCGGGATCTCCCAGCGCGGCCAGCGCCAGCGCGGCCTCCCGGCGCAGGGCGATCTGCTCCTCGTCTTTGCTCGTTCGCGCCGGGTTGCGGGATTGACTCGCCCATGCCGAGGAGCCCGAAAAGTTACTCGCGGAGATTCGTCCCTCGAATGAGACGCTCGCGATTGCCGTGGCCAGGTAGGGGGCCGCGTGACGATCTCCGATCGCCCCGAGAGCGAGGCAGATCCAGACTCCTTGCCCCGGCTCCGCGTCGCGGAGCGCCGCGCAAAGCAGCGGCACGGCCGGCGCGCCGGCGCAGATCAGCTCGTCGAGCGCGGCCTGGGCCGTGCCCTCTTCTCGCGCGGCCAGGCGCCCAATCAAGAACCAAATACGCCGGGAATCAGCCGGTATCAGAGGCGCGGTGGAAGCGCTCACCGGTGGTCGCCCAGAATCCAGGAGCGCAGCCGGCGGGTCCACGATGCCCGAGGGGAGCTCGGACTTTCCAACTCCTGGATCCGGGCCATGGCCGGTAGGGGCAGCGTGTCGCACGAGGACTCCGGCGCGGCGGCGGGAAGCGGTACGTCCCGGATGGTCGCGGTAACGCTTTCGATCTGGAGAAACGCCCTCTGTGCCGTCTGCCGGGCTTCCTCTGCGGCTCCCCATCCCGGAACGCGGCTGAGGACTTTCAAGCGCGGGAGCGCGCGGCGCAACTCCAACAGCGGCCGGCGGCGAGCCAGGTGGAGCAGCGCAGCGGAGCACGTCGCCTGGACCTCCAGGTGCGGGGAGTTGAGCCCCTTGCACAGTGCGAGGATCGCCTCACGCCCTCCAACGTTCTCCAGCGCTTGGGCCGCCTCGATGCCGGGTCCTGGAGAGCCGGGCTCCAGGGCTCGACAAAGCACCGCGTGCCCGGTCGTGCCGGCGCGCTCCAGCAGCCCCGCCGCGATCCGCCGGACCTTCGGCGAGCAGTCCATCAAGCCCACACCTAACGCACGCGCGTTTCCCGCCCTGTCGATACGGCTCAAGGCGTGGAGTACGTGCTCCACCAGCGTGACGCGGAGCACCTCCACCGGCGACTCGACCGAGCGCGGCTCGATTCGGATCCAGTCCGCGAGGAGCCGGCGCAGCGGCGCCCCGGCCGCGGGGCTCGCGATCCGGCCGAGCACCCGAGCGATGCGGGAGAGCGCGACGGGAGAGCTACTCGCCAGCGCGGCACAGAGCGCGGGAACGGCGTCCTCGCCCAGCTCTTTGAGCAGCATCGACGCCCGTTCCGCGGCGTGCGGATCCGTTCCGGTCAGGTCTGCGATGAGGCGGTCAACGGCATCTTCTGATCCGTGGCGAGGAGCGGTGTATGCGACCATCGAGGAGTCACCCGCGCAGCGAACGAAGCCCCTATCGGCGCGTCGGAGCAGTAATGATCAGTCGCGGTAGTGTGGGGGGTATGGGAGAAGCAAAGACGGCGCTCCGCGCCGCCTCCCACACTCCCACACTCCCCCACGACTCCGACGCACACCTACGACCGCTCGTCCTGGGGTGCAGTGCGAGCGGTATACCAAAAATACCCGACTGCCAGCAGGATGACCACACTGTAGAGCACACTAAGTTCCCGCACCGGAACCGGCGTAGGCGGCGCTGCCGGCTCCGGCTCCTGGGCCGCGAAGAACGGCGGGAGCGCGGAAGAGGGTGGCGGCGCAATCACCGCGCCGGGAGCGGTGAGATCCGTAGCGTTCGGGACCCCGCTGGGGGTGAAGTTCTCCATGCCGGGGTCTCCGGCAGGGCCATTGAGCCCCGCGCCCCCGTTCAGCGCCGGCTGAGAGCCAGGAAGCTCGGACGGCTCGCCCAGGCCGTTGGCCGAGGGGGGCACCGGCACCAGGCGCGGCACCAGCTTCACCGGCCCTGTAGTCGTGGCCGTAGCCCCGGCCGCTGGCTTTCCGGCTGGTGCGGGCTTCTGCCCGGTCGCGCCGGCTGCCGGCTTGCCGGCGGAAGCGGGAGCCGATGCGGCCCCTCCCGGCGCGGCGCCCACGCCGCCCCGGATCTGGCGCAGCATCTCTTCCACTTCCGGGGAGCTCGGCACCAGAATTTTCTCGGTCCCGGCCGATGCAGCGGGGGTGGTCTCGCCGGCCGGCGCCGGCTTCTTCGGAGCCTGCGCGTACGCAGGGCTAGCCAGGCTGACGATCGCACCGAGAACGGCGATCCGGGCACTCAGGGCAGAAAACATCGGTCGGCACTCCTCTGGTCACTGCCCGCAGTGTCTCGCCGCTACCCAAGCTCGCCGGGACGGACCGCGGCGAGCCCCCGCAGCTCGACCGTCTTACCGGCGGGAGCGGCG
>JAJFMS010000742.1 GCA_020696885.1 Armatimonadota bacterium
CCGCTTCCGCTTGCGCCCGGACGTGTCAACCGGTCCCAACACCTGGACCGGCGCCCCCTGGACCACCTGGGCGGTGGCTGAGAGCCGAGTGACCTACCGCCATCAGAACCAGGCCAACTTCGGCTTCCTGGATGGCCACGCGAAAGTGCTGCGCCCCGGGGACGTTAACCGTACCGCGGCCGTGGAAGATGGAGTCGCCCTCACTGCGGAAGCGCAGTTTCTCCTCTGGAACCGGAACTAGACCATGGCACAGATCGTTCGACTGGGAAGTAGCTCCCGACCTGCCGAGCGGCCCCGGGCCGCTTCACCCGAGGCCCTGCGCCGCGGCGTGCTCATCGCAGTGCTGGCCACCGTGATCACCGCGGCACTGGGAGTGGTCGCCTACGTGAGTCTCCCCCGCACTCCTTCCAACATTGTGTTCGGGCCGTCCACGCCGGACGTGAGCAACGACAGCGCCGTCTTCGACCCGCAGGTGGCCGCAGCGCAGCAGCAAGTGCGACAGGCAGCACAGGAGAGGGAAGACAGCGCGGTTTTCGGACAGGCTCCCTCCGCCCCGGCCTACCAGACCGCGAGCCGCTAATCTGCGCCGTGACGAAGGGCCCGGCAGGTTTCGTGACCCTCCGTGACCATCTGGCCAAGAACGCAAAACGGCCCTCCCGGTGGGAGGGCCGTTTCGTGCCTGTGATGGAATGCCGAGAGCCAGGATCGAACTGGCGACACACGGATTTTCAGTCCGTTGCTCTACCGACTGAGCTACCTCGGCGGGCTGGCGACAGGCGAGATTATAAAAGAGCCCGGCCCCTGAGTCAAGCCTCGGAAACCGGGATCTTCGAAAGTGCGAATGACGAGTTGCGAATGTCGAATGAAGAGCAGGGTCCGAGATCTGGCCCGTGCTGGCAGAACGGCCAAGGTCTCACACTGTCCGAACACCGAACCCCGCCCGTACGGGCCTCAGAGCTTCTGCAGCTTCGCGTAGCTGGCGATCAGCTTCTTCTCACCATGCTTGGGGAAGATCACGGTCACCTCTTCGTCATCGCCGCTGCCGGCGCTGCGGGTGACGATGCCGTCCCCAAAGGTGCCGTGGCGGACGCGGTCACCGGGGCTGAAGGCGCCCTTGCCTTCCGGGCGGCGGTAGCGGTCCAGCAGCCGCTGCGCTTCCGGGCTGGGGCCGGTGCGGCTCGGCGGTACCGGCGGGCTCCCGCCGCCCGGGGGTGGCGAGTAGGAGCCGGGACGAGACGGGGGCACCGGAAGCCCGCGCGGCGCCGAGGGGCGAGAGCCGATCACCCGGCCGCCGGAGGCGAAGTCGGTGCCGTCCACCTCGTCGTAGCGGCCGCGCTCGTCGACGGGGCGGTAGACCTCGTCGTAGCACTCGTCCGGAATCTCGCGGAGAAAGCGGCTGGGGCGCTGGTACTTCGTTTGCCCGTACACGGTGCGCCGGCGCGCGTAGGTGAGGTGCAGCTTCTGCTTGGCGCGGGTGATCCCCACGTAGCAGAGGCGCCGCTCCTCCTCCATCTCGGAGTTGCTCTCCCGGGCGCGGAAGTGCGGGAAGACGTCCTCTTCCAGCCCGGAGAGGAACACGTAGGGGAACTCCAGTCCCTTCGCGGCGTGGAGGGTCATCAGGACCACGCTGTCCGCGCCGGCCTTCAGCGTGTCCACGTCGGACATCAGCGCCATCTGCTCCAGGAAGATGGTGAGCCCGCCCGCCACCTGCTCGTCGAACTCCTTGGTCACATTGACCATTTCCTGGACGTTCTCGATGCGCGCCTGGTTCTCGGGCGTGTTCTCTTCCTTCAGCGCGCGGATGTAGCCGGTCTTGTCGATGATCTCTTGCAGGAGCCCGGTGACGTTCAGGCTCTCTTTGTAGCCCGCGACGAAGTCCAGGATGCGGGTGTACTCCAGCATCGCCGCCTTAGCGCGCGCGGTGAGGCCCTCGATCTCGCCGGCCCGGCGCATCCCCTCCAACAGGGTGAGGTCGCGCCCGTCGGCGAACGCCTCGAGCCGCTCCATCGACTTCTCCCCGATGCTGCGGGGCGGGGAGTTGATGGTGCGCCGGAGCGAGAGGCTGTCCGAGGGGTTCGAAAGCAGCCGCAGGTAGGCGATGAGGTCTTTGATCTCTTTGCGGTCGTAGAACCGCAGGCCCCCAACCAGGCGGTACGGCAGCCGGCGCCGGCGGAAGACGTCTTCCAGCATGCGGGACTGGGCGTTGGTACGGTAAAGCACGGCGAAATCGCTGTAGTGCACCTTCACGCCGTCGGTCATCCCCTCCACGGTCTGGGCGATAAACCGCGCTTCGTCCATCTCGTCGTCCGCGGAGAAGAGCATCAACGGCTCGCCGCCGCTGTTGTCCGTCCAGAGGCGCTTGTCGCGCCGCCCGCGGTTCCGCTGCACCACGTGGTAGGCCGCGTCCAGGATCACCTGCGTGGAGCGGTAGTTCTGCTCCAGCTTCAGGACCTTGGCCTCAGAGTAGTCTTTCTCGAAGGCGAGAATGAACCGGACGTCCGCCCCGCGCCATCCGTAGACCGATTGATCGTCATCGCCCACCACGCAGAGGTTGCGATGCCCGGACGCCAGGAGGCGCACCAGCTCGTATTGGAGGCGGTTGATGTCCTGGTATTCGTCGATCATCACCTGCTGGAAGCGCGCCTGGTAGTACTCCCGCACTTCCGGTCGGGTCTGCAGCAGCCGCACCGATTCGAGCATCAGGTCGTCGAAGTCCACGGCGCGGTTGGACCACAGCTTCTTCTGGTAGACCGGATAGATCCGCGCGATCGTCTTCTCGTTCGCGCCCTGGGCCTGCCGGGCGAACTCGGTGGGGCCGAGCATCTCTTCCTTGGCCTTGGAGATGGCCGAGAGCACCGCCCGGGGCTTGTAGGTTTCGGTGTCCACGTGGAGCTCGGACATCGACTCCCGCACCAGGGTGAGCTGGTCGTCGTCATCGAACACCACGAAGTCGCGGGAGAGCCCGATCGCCTCGCCGTCCTGGCGGAGGATCCGCGCGCAGCTCGAGTGGAACGTGCCGATCCAGCAGCCCTGCGCGGCGGGACCCACGAGCTTGTGGATCCGCTCCTTCATCTCGTTCGCCGCCTTGTTGGTGAAGGTGACGCAGAGGATCTTGTGCGGCGGGATGCCCTGCTGGATGAGGTTGGCCACCCGGTAGGTGAGCACCCGGGTCTTCCCGCTGCCGGCCCCCGCCAGGATGAGGAGCGGCCCGTGGACGTGGGCGGCGGCCTCGCGCTGCACGGGGTTCAGCGCGTCGAGCAACTCAGGGGCGGGGGGTTCTTCAGACACAGTTCAGGCTCGGGACGGAGGGGGGTGGGGACAGCGGCATGTTACCACCGGTGCCATGCCCGGTCAAATCACCGGCTGCCCTCCACGCGCTGCCGCTTCGAGCCTTCCCTGGGGGATAATAAGCCCGCCATGCCGTCGCGCTGATACGACTTCGCCCCACGACTACCATGCTCCAACAGGTT